>NZ_PNCZ01000014.1:0-256375 GCF_005887425.1 Pseudoalteromonas sp. S2721 | reverse complement strand
CTGAAACTCGCATCTTGAGGTAGTTTGGGTATATTAAACCATTGCGTGTTATGGTAGTTCTAAGTGTTAAAACAGGGATTAAAAATGGACTTACGGTTAATTATAAATGGCAAAAAAGCGGCTGATGAGCAGCTTCGTGACGCCATCGGTCAATTTCGAACTAGTCAGCCACTTGCGGTGCGTGTTACCTATGAAGGCGGTGACATTGAGCGTTTTATTAATGAAGCCGTCGCAGAGGGTGTAAAGCGTGTTGTCGTAGCTGGTGGCGATGGCACAGTTAATGAAGCCGTTAATGCATTAATGAAACTGGAAAAGTCACAACGTTTAGAGCTTGCTATTTTACCTATGGGCACGGCGAATGATTTTGCTACAGCCGCTAATATTCCACACGGTTACCTGCCAGCACTGAAACTTGCCGCGCAGGGTCAGCCGCATGCAATTGATACGGTAGAGGTTGATAAGCGTTATTTTGTGAACGTAGCCAGTGCAGGCTTTGGGGCAAAAATTACCGCAACCACACCGCCTGCATTGAAAAACTTACTCGGTGGTGGCGCGTATACCTTGGCTGGTCTTGTACAAGCGCTGAGTTTTGTACCTTACAGTGGCGAGTTAACGCTGCCTGATGGTGAACGTACTTCGGGTGATATTATTGCCGCTGCCGTATGTAATGGCCGCCAAGCGGGCGGTGGCCAGCCACTTGCGCCACATGCCTACATAAATGATGGTTTGGTTGATCTAGTGGCGTTTACATCATTTGCAATCTCAGATGTACCTGCAGTTATCGAAGAGCTCAGCAATTACCCTAATTCATCACAACAGTGGGTAAAACGATATCAAGTGCCTTGGCTTGAATGGCAAACACAAACAGAAATGCCAATAAACTTAGATGGCGAGCCAATCACCTCAAAACAACAGCATTTTAAAGTGCATGCTGGCGCGCTGAACATGGTACTACCAGAAGCTTGCCCATTACTTAAATAAACGATGATGAAAAATTTTGATGTTACTCGGTTTGCGCTGGTTTTGCTAAGACCGCAATGCTAGATTACTCCTGTAAAAATTAAACTCTCACGCAATGGACTTTAATTTTTAACAGTTTAGGTAATTTGAATGAATCAAACAGTGGAACAAACAATGAAAAAAGTAGGATTAGTCGGTTGGCGGGGCATGGTTGGCTCTGTGTTATTAGAACGTATGCAGCAAGAAAATGATTTTTCTAATATCGACACGACTTTTTTCACCACCTCACAAACCGGTCAATTAGGCCCTGATCTTGCGGGTCCTGCTAAACCGCTTTTAGATGCTAATGATATCGCTGAGCTTGCGAAGATGGATATTATTGTCACTTGCCAAGGCGGTGACTATACCAAAGCCGTTTACCCGCAATTACGTGAATCAGGTTGGCAAGGTTACTGGATTGATGCGGCATCGGCACTGCGTATGAGTGACGACAGTATTATTGTGCTAGACCCAGTAAACAAAGACGTTATCAGTGCAGGTTTAGAGCAAGGTGTTAAAACCTATGTGGGCGGTAACTGTACCGTATCACTAATGCTATTAGCACTGGGCGGTTTATTTGAGCAAGACTTGATTGAATGGGTTAGCCCAATGACATATCAAGCCGCTTCTGGCGCAGGCGCACGCAACATGAAAGAGCTAATTGCGCAAATGGGTGCAATTCACGAAACAGTGGCAGACAAACTGGCAGATCCAAATGCTGCGATTCTTGAAATTGATAAGTTAGTCACCGAAAAAATTGCCTCAAGCGATTTACCACAAGACCAGTTTGGAGTGCCTTTAGCCGGTAGCCTTATCCCTTGGATTGATGTACCAATGCCAAGCGGTCAAAGTAAAGAAGAGTGGAAAGCGCAAGTTGAAGCGAACAAGATTTTAGGCAGCAGTGAACAACCTATCCCTGTTGATGGCTTATGCGTTCGCATTGGTGCAATGCGTTGTCACTCACAAGCAATGACAATTAAGCTGCGCAAAGACATTAGCGTTGAGCAAATTGAAGAAATTCTGGCTTCTCACAATGAGTGGGTCAAAGTGATCCCGAATGATCGCGACATTACCGCTACAGATTTAACGCCTGTAAAAGTAACTGGCACGCTGTCTATTCCGGTAGGTCGTATTCGTAAATTAGCGATGGGCCCAGAGTATATCAGTGCGTTTACGGTTGGTGACCAACTGTTATGGGGTGCTGCTGAGCCACTGCGTCGCATGTTACGTATTATTGTCGATGGCTAGAACTGGTTTTACTTGGGTAAAAAAACCTTATTCAACTAACTCAGAGCTTCTGTTGAAAACTCAGCTGATTTTTACTCTGTTTCTAAATTCGCCTCGTATATAGAGGCGAATTTAGTTAATACTCGTGTATGTTATTAAAAACGATATTGAGCAGTGATACTAAAGTTTCTCGGTGCGCCATATTGATACTGGTTATAAAACCCAATTTGGCTGTAATAACGTTTATCAAATGCGTTCTCTAAATTAGCGCGCAATGTAAGTTGTTCGTTTACGTTGTATCTTGCCATTAGTCGAAAAAGCGCATAACTTTGCTGACTAACCTCAACTGAACTTCTATCAGGCTTAGTGACATTTCTATTGATTTCACTTTGCCAATTAAAACCAGCTCCCAGTTGTAGACCACTTAGTATATTATTTAATTCATAAGTACTGAAAAGCTTTACTTGGTGTTTTGGGCTCGTGGTCGTTATCTTTTCTCCATCAGGGTCTTTTGTTTCAAATTGGCTATATCCAAAATAAACATTCCAATGCTCATTAATTGAACCATTTGCTTCAAATTCGAATCCTTGCGTTTTGGTGCCATCAATACCACGGTAAATAGGCACAGTAGTACCAGGTAATGTTTCTCCTGTTGCTTCGCCAACATTATCTTGACGGATCTCAAACACTGAAAATGAGGTGTCTAGCGCTTCTTCAAATAGGCTTGCTTTAACACCTGCTTCGTAGTTTTTTCCCTTAACAGGATCTAGGTAGCTGCCATCGGATTGAACTCTACTTTGTGGTGTGAAAATATCGGTGTAGTTAGCATACAAAGATACATTTTGCCCAACAGTATAGGTAGCGCCAATGTAACTGGTAAATTCATTATCAACTTCGTAATTATGAATGGTTCCGAAATTGTCTTGCTCAGTTTCCCAATTATCAATCCGTCCGCCTACAACCATTGAAAGCGCGTCAGTTACTTCAATATCAGAAGCAAGATATATTGCTTGTTGCTTTGTTTCTCCCCATGAGCCATACAAGATTTCATCACTCCATTGAGGGGTGGGATAAGTAAAGTTTTTATCTCTAAAATCACCCAAAGGCGGTGCTTCATTTAAAGAGCCATAATATGGGTTGGCAAACTCTTGTTTCTGCTGATTTACACCAATTAGAACTTGTTGAGAACGATCGAGTAACATAAAACGGCCCGATAATTTTAAGTCGTATGTATGTTGAGTGCGATTGCCATCAATAAATGCAAGTGAGCCAGGTATCATTCCTTCATTGGTTATTGGGTCTGGGTTACCTGTTGGCCATAACACATCATATTCTAAATCGTTATCGCCATAGATGTAGCTTGCTTTAACTTGCCAGTCATCACTAAAGTTATGTTCAATCGTGGCAAAGCTGTTCAACGCTTTGGTTTTAGATGATGCCCAGCGAGGAGCAGTTGATGTGTGGTGACTGTAATTAGTTCTATTACCTTGGTTGTCAAATAGCGGTAATCCACCAGACATTGAGCCTTCAGGCTTGGTATCTTGATAATCAGTTCCTAAGGTTAGTAATGTGTCACGCCCTAAATCTGCTTCTATAATACCGTAAAGGGTTTGTCTTTGTTGCTCGTAACGATGCTGATAACTTTCGCGATCTTGATATGCTATGACGACTCGACCTCGAACGCTTGCGTCTTGATTCAAACCTCCCGATAAGTCAACAATACCGCGTAACTGTTGCCATGAACCAATACTTAGGCTTACGTTTGCTTGAAATTGTTCTGTCGGACGCTTACGCACTAAATTGATAGCTGCCGATGGACTGCCCGCACCTAACATCAAACCAGTTGCTCCGCGAACAACTTCTATGCGCTGATAAATTGCGCTATCCATTAAGTTGTCACCATAGTTAAAGCGTGTATCGTAGGTTGTCGCCACACCGTCATACAAAATACTACTTACGCCAATACCGCGGGCACTGATTGAGTATCGGTCGTTGTCAGAAGGGCGGGTATTAATCCCCGCTACGCTGTTCATCACTTCAATAACAGAGTTTAGTTGTTGATCTTTTATCCCTTGCTCAGTCACGACTGTGGTTGATTGTGGTGTTTCAAGAAATGATAACTCTAAACCCGTTGCGGTACTCATTTGCTCAACTTTATAGCTTTGAGCATTGTTTTGTTCACCCACGACTGTGAGTACTTCCATATCGTTATGCTTTTTTTGCTCAGCCTGTAAAGATTGACTAAATATCGCTAAACAAGAAAGTGCGACAGGCGTGAGTTTAAAGTAGTTAGTCTTTGTCATTTTTTATCCGTAGTCCTATTACGTCTATAAATAGTGAGGCCTATGCTTAGGCTATTGTTGTGTCATGTTGAAAGTCATGACGAGTGGAAAATCATGGAGTGGGCTTATGATATCCCCAGCAAAACGGAGGTTTTTCTCTTTAGATAGTTGGAATCATTAATCCATAGATATTGCGGCAGTTTAAAAATTTCCATTGTGTATATCCTTTAACATTGATTTAGTAACCAAGAGATAAGAAGAGTTTTTCTTCAGTCTCCAATTAATTAAAATCCGCAACACCCTGTACCGATTAATGGGAATATATCATTTAATGAACAGTAATGTAAATCATTATCATTTATTAGGTGTGTAGTTAAAAGGCCTTTTTATTTGTTAGTTTTTTCGAATTGGTTAAAGGACATAACATTATTTGTGATTTAAGTCGTGGCTAAAGGCTAGTAGAAAACTCTTGATCAATTACAATGTTAGATTCAAGCAATCGGAGCAATTTTTAATAAATTGAGAAAAGCATGCACACACCCAACAAGTGGAAAATGACACCAGAGCGAGTATCGCAGTTCATTAAAACCTACAGCTTTGCACTGATGGTTGATAGTGAGTTTGAGGCAACTCATTTACCTTTAGTTTATAAGCCCGATGAGGGCGAGTTTGGTACCTTATATGGTCATGTGTCACGGGCTAATAGTCACGGCAAAAGCTTGCAAGGTACCCGTGTATTAGTGGTTTTTAACGGCCCGCATAGTTATATATCTCCCACTTGGTATGCAGAAAAGCCAGCTGTATCGACCTGGAACTACGCTGCGGTGCATGCCCAAGGCATAGTAGAATACCTTGATGATGACAACACCTTAGCCTGCCTAAATGAGTTAATTAGCCAATACGAGCCAAGTATTTTAAACGACACCAGTTTGTTACCAGCTGATTATCAAGCCAAATTACTGCGTGGCATAGTGGGTATTAAAATCGAACTTGACTCAATTCAGGCAAAAGAGAAGTTAGGCCAGCATAAGTCGGCGGCGGATCAACAAGGTGTTTTAACAGGGTTAAAAGCAGATAAACACCCTGATGCCCAAGCTTTACTTTGCTATATGCTTAAACATGAAGTAGGAATAGGCAGCTAATTTGCATCCAGCAAATGCTGCCAATTGGTTGGAAAGTATCTAGCAATACTTTGTTAGAAGCATGTTAATTACTAAAACTAAAGTTAGTACATTCCACGTGTCTGTCAACTAAATGTCATATTTTTAACAGGTAAGTTTTGAGTAAAAGTAAGCATAAGGGGTATAAATTTCACGTTAACTTTATGTGGTCAAGCTTGCTTTGCCCCATAAAAATAAACACTTAATTATTTGCTGAACTTCCAAGGCCTCACTATATTTTCTTAAGTGCTTAGTTGGAAGTTGGCTATGAACATTTCAAAAAAATTAAAACTCGCCTTTGCGTCAGCAATTGCGCTGCCGTTGATCATTATTGCTGTGCTTGTAATTACACAAACAAGACAACAAGCCCTCGATAGTTTCGCCGAGCTTAGTCAAAGAGAAGCGAAACAAGTTGATAACGGTATCAGTATGTTTTTTGCTGAAATAGAGAAAAACGTCAATTATCTTGCATCCCATTCCGCTATCTTAGACGCCAAGCAAGGTGTTAAAACCCATATGCAATCACCTAGTGCAGAAAAGCTTGATCATCTAAGTGGTAGTAACATCGAAAAAAACGCCTTTCGTTTATTTGATCACTTTGGTGCCACCCACCCGGGACTTGCTTATATCTATATGGGGAATGAGCAAGGTGGTTATATTCAATGGCCAGAGGGTGAAGTCACAGCGAATTATGACCCAAGAGTAAGGCCTTGGTACGAAACTGGCAAAGCAGCAAATGGTAAAACGGTAAGAACCAATGCCTATTATTGGGCAGCAGATGACATGGTAATTGTTTCTACTGTTAAAGCGATTAAACAAGCAGGAGAGCTTATTGGTGTGCAGGGCATGGATGTATCCTTGCAGGGTCTTACCGATATTATTGCGAACATTAAACTTGGTGAAACTGGCTATTTAATGTTGATTGAAGATAGTGGCAATGTACTCGTTGACGTAAAAAATGCTGATTACAGGTTTAAGCAGCTAGCACAAGTCAATAACGGAAAATACAAACAGCTCGCTGAAAATAATCAGGGTCAATTTGAAATTGACATTAATGGCAAAGATTACTTAGCGAATATTTACACCTCGCAAAAACTAGGCTGGAAATTTATAGGCTTAGTAGAAAAATCTGAAGTAATGAGTGGCGCAAATGCAATGACGATTACTATTTTAGTCATCAGTGCAATCTTGATTGCTGTATTCATTCTTGTAGCTAGCTATATTTCTAAATTAATTTCTGCACCTATTGTTGAAGTGAGTGATGGTCTAACTGAAATATCGCAAGGTGGTGGTGACTTAACTAAACGTTTAGTGATTAAAACACGCGATGAAACGGCCAAACTGGCTAACAGCTTTAATTTATTTTTGAATTTGATTTCTGATTTAGTCACGCAAATTAATGAGTGTGCGCAAAATGTGAGTGATACCTCGGCGCAAACGTCATCACAAGCGGCGCAATTATCTGGCTCAACATCTCAGCAACAACAAGCCCTCGAAATGGCGGCCACAGCGATTAATGAAATGGCAGCGACAGCCAATGAAGTCTCTGCCAGTTGTGCCAATGCAGCCGAACTTGCATCGCAAACACAACAGGCCTCTGAGCTTGGACAAAGTGTTATATCTAAAACGGTTGATAGCGTTGTATCTCTATCTAAGGTGATCACCAAAGCAACTAAAGATATAAACCAACTCGACGCTGAAAGCGAAAATATCATGTCGATATTAAGCGTGATAAGAGGCATCGCAGAGCAAACCAATTTGTTAGCTTTAAACGCAGCAATTGAAGCGGCGAGGGCGGGTGAACATGGTCGAGGTTTTGCAGTTGTCGCAGATGAGGTGCGTGCGTTATCACAAAGAACCTCAGAATCGACAGAAGAAATAGCAAGTCAGTTAGATACGTTGCGCAAGATGTCTGATCAAGTGTCAAAAGAGATGACAACCAGCTTAGACCGCACAAACAAAACAGTGGAGTTAGCCCATTCAGCACAGCAACAATTTAGCGAAATAACTGCGTCTATCGTCAATATCAGCGATTTAAATACACAGATTGCCACTGCAGCTGAAGAGCAACAGCATGTAGCAGAAGACATTAACCGCAATGTTGTTGAAATAAAAAATGCGGCTGATGATGTAAGCGAAATTGCCCATAGTGCCAGAGGCAATGGTGACAAACTAAACCTGTTATCGAAAACTCTAAATGATTTAGTGGGTAAGTTTAAAGTGTAAAATACTCTTTGTTTCATATACTTTGCATGCTTTAATGGAATAAATAACTAAAGCGTGTAACGAATCATTTTGTTATTTGATTAGAGAACACAAGGCACAAAACTCCTATAAAATGGCAAATAATGAAAATAGATAGTGTGAACGCTGAAGATTACCCAGAGCTACTTGCTGTATGGGAAAACTCAGTTCGAGCAACCCATGATTTTATAACAGAAGACGACATCGCTTTTTTTAAGCCAATTATTATCGAGCAAGCGTTTCCGAATGTGACTTTAAAGTGCATTAAGGATGAGCATCAGGCAATTTTAGGCTTTATAGGCGTACATGAATGCAAAATAGAAATGTTGTTCATTTTAGATGCCGCAAGAGGTAAGGGCATAGGTAAAGCACTACTCAACTATGCAGTTGAGCAATTAGCTGCCAACAAAGTGGATGTTAATGAGCAAAACCCACTTGCGGTTGGATTTTATCAACATAGGGGCTTTAAAATTGCCTCACGCTCGCCCTTAGATGATATGGGCAAGCCATTTCCAATATTGCACATGGAGCTCGTGTAGGAACGGCTTCAGCCGTGAAAGTCGAAATTTATAGCGACAAAACTTTAAACATTTTTCTAATTACGCGCTAAAGCACGACTTACAAACGCGCGAAACAAGTTTCACGCCTACGATGAATCTCGTAGGAACGGCTTCAGCCGTGAATTTAGATGTTCGGCGTTGAAACGCCTCCTACAAACTCTTACTAACTTTACTGTCGTCACTTATCTTTTGCTTAATTTAATGAACACGATATGCTGAAGCAGCGAATAAAACATTACATAGGAGTAGTAAATGAATCTCAATCAGGTGACGTTACCTGTAAAGGATATGAATGAAGCGGTGTCTTTTTACTTAACATTGGGAATGATTCAGATAGTAGATACTCCGCATTACGCACGCTTTCAATGCCCTGATGGTGATGCCACATTTTCGCTGTCATTAGAAACCGGTAATTATAATAATAGTGCGGTAATTTATTTTGAACATGAGCAGCTCGATGAGCTCTATGCAAGCCTTGTTGAAAAAGGCATTCGCTTTGAACAGCCGCCTACTGCACAGCGTTATTTATGGACGGAAGCAATTCTAAAAGACCCATCAGGGAATAAAATCAAATTATATTGGGCCGGAGAAAACCGCTTAGACCCACCATGGAAGGTAGAAAAAGAGGGTAAAAAAAGGCGCTAAGGTCTAGCGCCTAATAGCTAAAAACAATTATTTAAAAACCTTACTGCTTTTCTTTCAGTAGTTGTTTTAGTTCAGCCATTTCAGCTTGCAGCTGAGCTATTTGCCCTTTGGTTGCGGGCATGTCGGCATCAGATGTTTGCTCTTCACGGGCGTTACGATGCTCTTCAGACATAACTTCTAAAATCGCACCAACCATCATGTTTAAAAATACAAAGGCTGTTAAAAAGATGAAGGTTAGATAAAAAATCCAGCTGAGCT
Organism: Pseudoalteromonas sp. S2721; assembly: GCF_005887425.1. Classification (NCBI taxonomy): domain Bacteria; kingdom Pseudomonadati; phylum Pseudomonadota; class Gammaproteobacteria; order Alteromonadales; family Pseudoalteromonadaceae; genus Pseudoalteromonas; species Pseudoalteromonas sp. S2721. Next base: position 247,000 of record NZ_PNCZ01000014.1, on the reverse strand, counting down.
CATACACAGCCATCGTTTCATACATAACATCGGTCCAATCCTCAAACGTGGCAATCCTGAATAGGGTGAGCATCGAAATAGACACATCGCCCCACAGTACTGGGTTGATGTCATCAAACAGCATGCTACCCATGGCGGCATATATATAGAAGATCACGAACATAAGCAGGGCGATATAGCCCATTTGCGGAATAGCTTTTAGAAGCGAGTTAACCAGCAGTCTAAGCTCTGGGATCATAGATACAAGTCGCAATACGCGGAAAATACGCAGTAATCGAGCGATAAAAATTGTTGAGCCTGCTGCAGGGTAAAGGCTACCCACCACGATTATAAAATCGAAAATGTTCCAACCTTTGCTGAAAAAGTCTTTAAAGCCTCGGCTTGCGATAAAGCGGATCACCAGTTCAACTAAAAAGAATACCGTGATACCTAAGTCCATCCAATGTAAGGCAAGCTCAACTGTTGGATGTAACGAATAGGTGTGTGCCCCCACAGTTAGTGCTGAAATAACAATGACAGCAATAACAAATGATTGAAAAATTTTACTTTTATCGATACGCTGAAACAGCTGTTGTAACTGCGACAACATCATATAGAACCCTTTGGTTGTAATATTTAAACCCACGCAATATACAGGAAATTGCAGCACCAATGTATAACTACATGAAGGAAATTTAATGTTTTATAACGCTTTAAAATTAGCCGTGATTGCAACGCTTGCTGTGGTTTTATCAGCGTGTAGCTCTGATGCCCGTTATCATGAAATTCAATCAGCACGTTTAAGTGAATGCAATTATTTGGCAGATAAAGAATACCATGAGTGTGTTAAACGCCAGCAAGACAGTTACGAAGAATTTAAAAAACAACAAGCAGAACATGACTAAAACAGAAAAGCGTCTAGATAAGGTTATTCGAGTTGCTTTAACGCAAGCGTGCGAACTAGCAAAAGAGCACGTACACGAATTTTCATGGTTAACGCATACTGCTGATCTAAAAAAGCTACCGCAATCACTAAAAGTCAGTTGTTATTGTAAAGAGCTGCCGATAACTGCTGAGCAAACCCAGTTAATTAGCAGTCTAATTATCAAAGAATTGAGTGCAATAGATTTAGCTATCAATGCAAAAGCAATTGCGTTTTTAAAGGAATAATAATGTACTTAAATTTAACCCCTAAACAGATGGTTAGATTCAATCGAGCTCTTGCTGTGTTGTTTAGTGGTGTAGGCGTGTACGGCTTGCAATCTGATTCATTACCTATTTCACCTTATACCTGCTTTACCTTGGCAATTGCATGTGTGGTGCAGGCTTATTACTCAACAGAAAAATTCGTAGCCAAAGCAGCGCTTAGTAATACAATCACTGCAACAGACACAAGCCTAACGGTTAAGCAGGTGTACTACCAATGCGAAAAAGAAGAGATACTTGAATTAAGTCGTATTTCTCAATTGAAAGTTGCTGATAACTATTTAGCCGTCATATTAGATGGCAACGGCCAAGGTTATGACTTTCAAATAAAAGGTAAAGCTGAAGCCATCACTGAACGTTTGATTGAGGTATTGCCAAAGGCGCTGCTTAAAAACAGCCCAATCAAACAGGTTTAATTTGGTAAGCCAGCTGCAAATGGCTATAATCGGCAAAAATTATTGAAAGAGATATAGCAATGGCAGTGCCTACGCGTTCACAAATTTCAATTGGCTGCGAAGTCAACATTGTTTTAAAACAAGATCAACGAACAGGTCAGTTAACTCAAGGTTTGGTGTCACGTATATTAACTAAATCACCAAACCACCCGCATGGTATTAAAGTTCAACTTGATGATGGTCAAGTAGGGCGCGTGAAAGAGATTTTATCATGAGTGTTTTAAGCGAAAGTGAATTTTGGCAACTTGTGACCACCGAAGATAAAACTGCCGAGCCTGAGTCTGTTTGTAACGCATTAAAAGCAAAGCTGACTGATTTATCTGACCAGCAGCTGATGGAATTTGATAAGCAGTTTAATCTACGTATGCGCAAAGCCTATACCTGGGACTTATTTGGTGCCGCTTATGTAATGGCCGGTTGTAACGACGATTATGGTTTTTCTGAGTTTTTATGTTGGCTTATTTCACGTGGTGAACAGGCTTTTTTGAAAGCGCTTGAAAACCCAGACTCAATTGCTGAGTGTACGCCTGTTTATCATTTAAACGAGCAGCCTTACCCGTATTTAGATGAGTACGATTTAATTGCCGGTATGCTTTACGAAGAGCGTAATGATGACGAATTACCCTTTGTACCATCAGGCCTTGAGCAACCAAAAGGTAAACGCTTTAAAGATAAGGCCAAGTTTTTAAAGCAAACCTATCCAAATTTATACGCCAAATATTGGCAACAACCGAACTAATTAAAAGCACCTAAGGGTGCTTTTTTATGCGCTAATACTTACTTTTCTATAGCTTTCAGAAATTTTTAGTACCTATATTTAATCATTTTGTGGTATCTTATTCACGCTATATTCAGCTAATTTAACAATATAAATCAGCAAGCTAAGTTTAATTAGTTTGCTTAACACATATCAAAGGAAATGACAGTGTCAGAAAACGTATATCAAGCACCAGAAGCAAACCTTGCTACAGCGTCAACAGAAACAACTACCTTAAGCATGAAAGAAATCTTATTTTCTTTTAAAGGACGTATTCCTCGTAAGACTTATTGGTATTCTTTCTTAGGTATTATTGTAGCTTCATTTGTTTTTATGTTCGTAGTTGCATTATTAACAGGTGGTAATGAAACAGCAATCTCTGTAATCACACTCATCTTTTATATCCCGCTTATGTGGGTTTCGCTTGCGGTTCAAGTTAAACGCTGGCACGACCGTAATAAATCAGGTTGGTGGGTGCTGATTGGCTTAGTTCCACTGATTGGTGGTATTTGGGCGTTAATCGAAAATGGCTTTTTAGCAGGTGATGAAGCTGAGAACCGTTTCGGTAAACCTACTAGCTTATAAGCTTTACTGTGTGCTCTGAATATCAGAGCACACAAAACAAACGTGTCTAATGAAGCATTTAACAACGATTCAAATAGCTAGATTTATTATCAGCTTTAGTTGGCTTTATCATGGGCTGATGCCAAAACTAATTCATATTGCTCCTCTTGAATTAAAAATGACGGCCAGTTTTGGCTTCAATGCTGAAATCTCAACGCTCATCACCCGAGCAGCTGGCATAGGTGAAATTATATTTGCCGTGCTGTTCTTTATTTTTTATCGTTCAATCTTTATCAATATTCTCAATATCGCCGCTTTAGTTGGGCTAGCTCTGTTTGTTGCCGTTTTACAACCCGCACTTTTAATCGAAGCGTTTAATCCTGTGACCACAAATCTTGCCATGATCGCCTTTAGCCTCGTGCTAATAAATGAGCAAAAAGCTTTAAACAAAAACACTAGACCGCGTAACAACGCCTAATTTCGTCAATCATGGCATTTGCTAAAGGCGAGCTGGCATTTGTTTTTGAGGTGATCAATACCACAGGAATATCGTAGTGATATTTACTCGGTTGAATAGCTTTGAAAATACCTTTATCAACCCAGAACTGTGCGTAGTGGTCGGGTAAATAACCAATAAACTCACCTGATAAAATTAAATGTGCAATACCTTCATCGTGATAGGCAACAGCACTGTTTTGATAGTTTAAACCGTCGTTTCGGCTTTCTTTATCACGCATGTAGTTACTGGTAATGACTTCGGCTTCTTTAATGAGCTTATCTATTTGTTTGTCTTCACACTCAAATAATGGGTGACCGACTGCGCAATACAAAAAGTTAGTTTCGTTATGTAGGGCTGTGTAATTAAGTCCGCGAATATGATGGCGGCTAACACCAATCCCCACCAACGAGCGGCCATTGGCTACTGCGGTTTCTACCTCTCGTGCCTCGCACACATTAATATCGAACTGAATGTTTTTACCTTTGCCTTTTAATCTTGCTATCGCGCGGGGAATGGCACAACGCGGGTCGCTGACCATGGTATCTATCATGGCAATACTTAAACGTCCCGATAACTCGTTTTTAGAGCTGGCTACGGTATTAGCAAAGGCTTCGCATTGCTGAAGCAGTTCTATCGATGCCTGATAAGTGATGGCGCCAGCGTCTGTAATTTCAAAACCACTGCGGCCACGTTTACATAATTTAATACCAAGCCTTACTTCTAAATCTGATAAATGCGCACTGATGGTGGAGCGGCCAATATTCAAACGTGACTCTGCGGCTGAAAGCCCGCCACACTCAACAATTGCTACAAAAACGCGCAATAAGCGCAGGTCTACGTCATGAACTTGCATAGCTCTTCTTTAAGTTCGATAAATCTGGAATGAATAACGATAATTATGCATTTGCAAAACAACTAGAGCAAGCTAGACTCCACCTAAATAAAACTTAATCCTGTTCTTTAGGAGTTATAAATGACATTTAAGTATGGTGTTGACCAATTAACGTTAGATAGCGTTAATGCTATTGCAGCCGGTACGTTACAGGCAGAGCTTTGCCAAGAAGCAATTGATAAAATTAATAAAAGCCGCCAAAACGTAGACAAAATGGCTGCCTCAGATAAAGCCATTTATGGTATCAATACGGGCTTTGGCCCATTATGTGATACACAAATTTCTCCAGAAGAAACTAACCTTTTACAAAAGAACTTATTGATCACACACGCTGTTGGTGTGGGTGAGCCAATCGCTAAACCTATTTCAAAGCTGATGCTAATCACCAAAGTACATGCATTAAGCCAAGGTTTTTCAGGTATTCGTTTAACCGTTGTTGAGCGTATGCTTAAGTTTATTGAACTTGATATTATCCCAGTTGTTCCAGAGCAAGGCTCAGTAGGCGCATCAGGCGACTTAGCACCGTTATCACACTTATTCTTACCTCTTTTAGGTGAAGGTGAGTTTTGGGTAAACGACACAATCAAGCCAGCAGCAGAGGTATTAAAAGAGCATGGTTTAGCGCCTTTAGATTTACATGCTAAAGAAGGCCTAGCATTAATTAACGGTACTCAGTTTATTTTATCGCATGCCATTACTGCGCTTACTAAAATGCGTTACTTATTAGACCTTGCAGATATCGCAGGTGCTATGAGCATTGAAGGTATGCAAGGTAGCGAATCACCGTTCCGTGAGGAGTTACATGCAATTCGTGCTTTTAAAGGTAATGTTGAAGTTGCAGCACGTATGCGTAGCTTTTTTGCAGGCTCTGAAAACATGGCTTCACACACTGATTGTGACCGTGTTCAAGACCCTTACTCATTACGTTGTATTCCACAAGTTCATGGTGCATCGCGTAACGCGTACTACCATTTAAAAGAGCTTGCTGAAACAGAAATGAACTCTGTAACAGATAACCCAATTGTGATCAGCGAAGAAGAAGCCATTTCGGGTGGTGGTTTCCACGGTCAACCACTTGCTATGGTATTAGATTACGCATCAATCGCAGCGGCAGAGCTTGGTAACATTGCTGATCGTCGTTGTTACTTACTGCTTGAGGGCTTACACGGCTTACCACGTTTGTTAACGACATCGGGTGGCTTAAACTCTGGCATGATGATCCCGCAATATGTGACTGCGGCATTGGTAACAGAAAATAAATCATTGTGTTTCCCACCATCAGCAGACAGCGTACCAACATCAATGGGCCAAGAAGATCACGTATCTATGGGTAGTATCTCTGGTCGTAAGTTAAACCAGATTTTAGGTAACCTTGATAAAATCTTTGCTATTGAGCTGATGTATGCAGCGCAAGCAATCGAATTTAGACGTCCTAACAAGTGTTCAGACATCATTGAAGAAAACTTTGCGCTCATTCGCAGCAAAGTTGCCAAATTAGAAGAAGACCGCTTACTTAAGCCAGACATTGATGCCATGGTAGAACTTGTTAAATCGCAAGCGTTTAAAGTTAACTAAGGGAGCAAATAATGACTTTTCAAGAACAAATTAAGCAAGGTATCCCAAGCGTATTACCAGAGCCAAAACCGTATCCAAGTGATGCAAACCGTGCTCCAAAACGTAAAGACATTTTATCGGCTGACGAAAAGCAATTAGCGATTCGTAACGCATTGCGTTATTTCCCTAAAGAATGGCACACCGAATTAGCCGCTGAATTTGCCGCTGAGCTTAAGCAATTTGGCCGTATTTACATGTATCGCTTTAAGCCTAACTATGAGCTTAAAGCGCGCTCAATCAGTGATTACCCGGCTAAATGCGAACAAGCTGCCGCTATCATGTTAATGATCGACAATAACCTTGATCCTGCAGTAGCACAGCATCCTGAAGAGCTAATCACTTACGGTGGTAACGGTGCGGTATTCCAAAACTGGGCGCAGTACTTATTAACTATGAAGTACTTAAGCGAAATGGAAGAAGACCAAACGCTACACATGTACTCGGGTCACCCTATGGGGTTATTTCCATCATCAGTTGAAGCACCGCGCGTGGTTGTAACGAACGGTATGATGATCCCGAACTATTCGAAGCCGGATGACTGGGAAAAATTCAATGCACTGGGTGTAACCCAATACGGTCAAATGACTGCGGGTTCATTTATGTACATTGGCCCACAAGGTATTGTTCACGGTACAACCATTACGGTAATGAATGCGTTCCGTAAAGTGCTCGAAAAAGGCGAATCACCAAAAGGTAAGATCTTCTTAACTGCTGGTTTAGGCGGTATGAGTGGTGCTCAGCCTAAAGCGGGTAACATTGCTAACTGTATCACCGTATGTGCTGAGGTTAACCCTAAGGCGGCTATTAAGCGTCATCAACAAGGTTGGGTTGATGAGCTAATTGATAACATGCCAGAGCTTGTTGAGCGTGTACGTACGGCACAGCAAAATGAAGAAGTGGTTTCAATTGCCTTTATCGGTAACGTGGTTGATGTATGGGAAAGCTTCTTAGCAGAAGATATTTTCATTCACTTAGGTTCAGACCAAACTTCACTTCATAACCCTTGGTCAGGCGGTTACTACCCGGTTGATATCAGCTATGAAGAGTCAAATCGTTTAATTCGTGAAGAGCCAGAAGTATTTAAAGAAAAAGTACAAGCGACGCTTAAGCGCCATGCCGATGCTGTTAACAAGCACACGGCAAAAGGAACTTACTTCTTTGATTACGGTAATGCGTTCTTGCTAGAGGCATCACGCGCTGGTGGCGATGTAATGGCTGAAAACGGTATTGATTTTAAATACCCATCATATGTACAAGATATTCTTGGCCCAATGTGTTTTGACTACGGTTTTGGCCCATTCCGCTGGGTATGTACGTCAGGTAAACCTGAAGATCTTGATAAAACAGATGCGATTGCTGCAGACGTTTTAAATAAAATCATGGCAGACTCGCCTGAAGAGATCCAACAGCAAATGCAAGACAACATCACGTGGATCAAAGATGCGAAGCAGAACAAGCTCGTAGTTGGTTCGCAAGCTCGTATTCTTTATGCAGACGCACAAGGCCGCGCTGAAATCGCTAAAGCGTTTAATGATGCCATTAATCGTGGCGAAATTGGTCCGGTTGTTCTTGGGCGTGACCACCATGATGTAAGTGGTACTGATTCACCTTTCCGTGAAACATCAAACATTTATGATGGTAGCCGCTTCACAGCAGATATGGCGATTCACAATGTAATTGGTGATGGTTTCCGCGGTGCTACTTGGGTATCTATCCACAACGGTGGCGGTGTTGGCTGGGGCGAAGTGATCAACGGCGGTTTTGGTATGCTACTCGATGGTAGTGAAGCTGCCGAGCGTCGTTTGAAATCTATGCTCTTATTTGATGTAAACAACGGTATTGCTCGTCGTAGTTGGGCGCGTAACGAAGAAGCTAATTTTGCGATTAAACGTGAAATGGCTCGTACCCCTAAGCTTAAAGTGACCTTGTCTAATAACGTTGATGATGAAGTTTTATCAAACTTAGATTTCTAAGTTGTGTCAATGCAAAAAGGCCATGTTGTAAGCGCAACATGGCCTTTTTTATTGCCAAAAATTATTAAATAGCGCATCGTTTGGGAGGCGTTTTTACGCTGAACACTAAAGGTTCACGGCTGAAGCCGATTCTATGTGAAAATTTCCACGGTTTTTGTCGCCATAAATGACGACCTACATGGGCACTCGTAGGCGTGAAACGTGTTTCGCGCGTTTGTAGGTTTGTAAGTTATGCTTTAGCACGTTAGATATAAATTTTAAGGTTAATACACAAATGGATTTAGATGAATTAAATGCTTACCTCGCAAGGTTGCATGGGCAGGCAACAGTTGAAAAAATTAATGTACCAACAGAACAAGCTTCTGGTTCCTTAAAAATAAAGTTTAATGGAGATATTGGTACTAGAGACAACGGGGAAATAGAAGTTGAGTTTTTTGATGTTGATTCATTAAGTTTAGCATTTAGTTTAGTTGGGCCTGTTAAAATCGTTATCTCAAATGAGCTTGTATCAAGCTACCTAAATGAGAATTACCTTGAAACAAGTTTTAACTTTTATCAATTAGTTGATGATGTAGGAGTTAAATGGTGGATTTATGCCAAAAACTTTAGAGCAAAAAAATTGCCTGCTTTTTACAAATAATGTTTAAATTTCCTAGTCTATTTTCGACTGTAAAAAATAACTTAAATTAAAGGTTCTCATGAACGAACAAGATCAGACAGCTTTAGACAACATTGAACACTTTGGATGCCATGTTTTGAAAGTCATGGAAGGGGAAGGTACGCCTGAATTTACTTAATCAATTGGTATTAATAAAAAACAGAAGAAACCAGATTTAATCATCTTAGGCCTAGATAATTCCTTAGCTCACTCAATGATTAATAACTACAAAGATAGGTTACTTAAAGGTGAGGTTTTTGAAGTAGGTAAATTTTATAGTGATTTTCTTGAAGGTTTCGATGTTACTTTCGTAGATGTAGACAGTTCACATTACAATGAATACTTAGGTTATGGCCTATGGTTACATAATGGAAGTAATTTTAAGATGCTTCAAATGGTTTGGCCAACAACAAAAGGTTTATGGCCATGGGATGAAGGCACTTCTGATTATTATCAATGGGCACAACCTATATTATATAAGACAGGAATAATCGAAAAAGTTTGTTTGTAGGGGGGGGAACACCGAATGTTTAAGGTTCACGGCTGAAGCCGTTCCTACGTGAAAATATCTACGGTTTTTGTCGCCATAAATGACGACCTACAAGGGCACTCGTAGGCGTGAAACGTGTTTCGCGCGTTTGTATTTAAAAAGTAGCAGTATAAAGCTGCTGCTACTTAAGGTGCATGGTCTCAAAGATCATTGACTCGCAACTTTAATCATCTTTCTTAGCTTTTTTCGCGAGAATTTCGACTTCGGCTTTTTCGGTTACACCTGCCATACTCAGGGCTGTGCTGCCTACCGATTCATATTCAAGTTTGATTTTATCGAGTTTGGCGTCGTTTTTGTCAGGTAAACTTAAGCTACGTGATGACATTCCTTTGGTTAAAACACCAAGGTTATCAAACACCTTTTCTTCACCGGTATTCATAATAACTTTAATTTTCTTAAGATTCACTGTGCCATGAGTACATTTAATTTTAATATGGCTGTAACGACTGCTAGTGATTGGGTTAACAGTATCGGTTTCGCTTTTGTAGCTTACCTTTTTCTCGGCAATCGATTTCCATTCGCCATCACTCGCCAGGCTTTGCATGCTTGTTAAAGCAAGAAATGTCGTTAAGGTAATTAGTTTGATTAATTTCATAAGATTCCCTCCAAAGATGTCACTTTAAAATTTATAGCATATAAACAGCTTCGTTTCCTATGAGAAGTTAAATCACAGAACTAATTTCATGTTTTAGTCGTATTAACTAGTAGGTAATTAATTCACCAACCATAATCAGCATGCTATGCTAGTTAAGTGTCTATAAGTTTATGGATTTTCAATGAGATATTACTTTTGTTTAGTGTTTTTTTTGTTTTCAACATCGTCTTATGCAAGTGCTTTGCTTGATGTAAAGCCAAGCAATAAAACGCAGTTTTTGGCTTTGATAAAAGATAAACAAGGCAATTATAAAGTAAAAGAGGATAGCGATGCGGTTTGCCAAAACGCATCCTTTGCATTGATAAAAGAGCCTACGCAAGGCTTTAGGTTAGGAACATTGATCGACTTTAGTGACTTACATAACGGAACCCAGGTGAAGAAAATTCCTAACTATTGTGTTGTCAGTTCGAAGTTAAAATACTTTGTAAATGGCATTGTTAGAACTAAGCGCTACTTTCGCTGTGATAATGAGGACGACAACGGTTCAACAACTGAAGATTTGCGTTTTAAAGATAATGGCATTATCACTTATACACTGAGTAAACCTGACGTGTCTTGTGTGTTTGAAAAGCAATAATAGTTTGCCTCATACAATTTTAAGCCTATGATGGCTTTATTTTTTAACTGATAATTCTATGACTAGCCAATTTATTCAAGCATTTTTAGTGCTTGCTGCTTTTTATATAGCAAGCCTTATTATTGACCGCGCTATTAAACAGTTTCAACGTCGCTTTGATTCAACCGCTCTTGAAACTTTCCGGCTGATTTCTAACTCGCAGCGCGCTATTTTATTATTCATTGGTATTGTGCTGGCATTATCGAAACTGGGTTTTGACGTAGCCGCGTTAGTTGCCGGTTTAGGCCTAACAGGCTTTGCTTTGGGTTTTGCGTTGAAGGATGCTATTTCAAACCTAGTAGCAGGTGTCATGATTGTGCTTTATAAACCCATTAAGCTTGGTAATTACATTGAAGTGAGTAATTCAAAGGGCACAGTGATTGACCTTAATTTGCGCTATATCACAATTAAAGGCGAGGGAGCGGTGCATTTAATTCCTAATTCTTTGATTTTAAGTAATAAAGTGTCAATCATTGATCGCGAAGACGATTAATCACAAATTTCAGCCATAAAAAAAGCAGCCTAGGCTGCTTTTTTAAGTTTTAGCAAATTACATTTGAGATTGCAGGTAATTCTCAAGCCCTGCGGTTTTGATTAACTGCTGCTGTGTTTCAAGCCAATCAATCTGTTCTTCTTGCTCATTTAAGATGTTATCTAGCGCTTCACGGCTGATGTAATCTTTTTTCTCTTCAGCAAGTTTAATTGCCGCTTTCAGATCAGGTAATGAATCAAGTTCAAAGCTCATATTCGCTTCGATCATTTCTTCAGAGTTTTCACCTATACGTAGGCGGCCTAAATCTTGTAAGTTTGGTAAACCTTCTAAAAACAAAATACGCTCAATTAAACGGTCGGCGTTTTTCATTTTTTGAATAGATACTTTGTAATCAGCTTTGTCTAGTTTTGAAAATCCAAAATCTTTAAACATACGAGCGTGTAAAAAGTATTGGTTAATACCTACTAATTCATTCGCTAATACTTTATTAAGTGCAGCAATGACGCTTTTATCACCTTTCATACAATTAGCCTCTATTCGCCCATTTGAGATTGATGGTAGTTTTGGCTACCAATTTTGTCGATTAGACCAAGCTGTTGTTCTAACCAGTAAACATGATCTTCTTCTGTATCAAACAATAGCTTTTCAAGGACTTCGCGTGATTGATAGTCTTTTTCTTGTTCACAGATAGCAATGGCTTCTTTAACACAGTCAACCACTTCTAGTTCAAGTGTTAAATCATTTTGCATCATGCTCTTTACGTCTGAGCCAATTAATAGGTCACGACGCTTAGTCATGTTTGGTACGCCTTCTAAGAACAGAATACGTTTGATCAACCAATCAGCGTGATCTTTTTCTTCTTCCATTTCGTGGTTAAGGCGCTCATACAGCTTATTTAGGCCCCAATCGTCATACATACGAGAATGAATAAAGTATTGATCTATAGCAGCTAATTCGTTTGCGAGTAGTTTGTTAAAACTATCTATGACTTTTTGGTTACCTTTCATAATGCTGTCCTCAAATTCCAAGTTGCGGTAATTGTAGTATATAAAAACAAGATTGCAAACTTTTTCCTTTGTAAATCAGTTGTTTACTATTGATTGTGATTCTCGTTTAAGTTTGCGTTAATGGTTGATAAATGAACAGTTTATCGTTTCTATTTTTAAATGAAAAAAGCCCTTACTAAGAAGGGCTTGTTGTTCTAAACAAAGTTTAATTTAGAAACTATAGGTTGCACCAAGTGTCACAGTGGTACCTAAACCTTTAATGTTATAGCCACCGTAGGTGTATGACTGGGCACGGGCAGGGTAGTAATCATTGTTAAATAGATTTTCTACACCCATAAACGCTTGCCAGTTATCGCTAAAGTTATAACGGCCGCTTAGGTTGAACAGGTTGTAACTGCTAATTGGCCCTTGGTCGCCAACATAATCGCCGTCTGTATTTGGTTCAAAGCGTTTGCGTGAACCCACATATAAATAACTCACCGTCAGTGATAATTCATCATTAGGCTGCCAGTTTAAGTTAGCAGTGCCTTTTGGTGGGCTTATTTGGCGCGAACCTAAGTAAATGTCGTCTTCGGTGTTTTTACCTTCAACATAGCTGTAAGTTGCAACCAGTTTTAGAGTTGGATTAATTTTATAATCAACTAATGTTTCGTAACCCCAAATCTCTTGCGGTGCACGTACCGGCTCATACACACCAGTTACTTCATTAAAGCTATTCGTGGTGCCAAATTCTGATGTACTGCGATAGGCTGCAAATTCAAAACGTAAGTCATCAAACTGTGAGGTAAAACCAATTTCATAGTTATCGATGATTGATGCTTCTGTTTGAATTAAGCCAATATCATTTACCGTTGCTGCACGTAATAGGCGGCCAATATCTGAGATATCAGAGCCTTGTGAATAATTGGCAAACGGGCTGAAGGCCTCAAGTAAATTGTATTTCACACCTACATTATAAGTGGTTGCATCATAATCTATGGTGTCACCCTTTACACTAAGCGGCACTGAGCACTGTGTTTCTGAGCGGCAAAGCTTTAAGGTTTCATAGTCATCAACGGTTAAATCAATGCTCTCTTGGCGCACACCCGCTTTAATAACTAAATCATTATTGATAACCCATTTTGTTTGTAAAAAGCCAGCAAGGCTTTCCATATCCATTTCTGGTACCCAAACACGGCCATCTACAAGTGGCTGAGACGTCACATCATTCAGTGCATCTAGGCCATAAATGAAGGTAGCTTCAACATTGTCAAAATCTACAAGGGTATTAAAGGTAGCGCGCGCCCCTTTCTTTTCAGAGCGAATAATTGATTGGCCGCCTTCGTAGCCTTCGTCTGGGTTAGCTAGGTTGGTAGAAAAGAAAAACACGTTCTCGATGTCTTGCATGTAAAGATCGAGCGTCATTTGGGTATTAGTAAACAGGGCATAGTCTGTGTATTTTAAGGTAATGTTTTCGTTACCATCTGGGCCTTGTGGTTTACCTTTCTTTTGCAGCTCTTTAGGTACATGAATGGCATAGGTTTTTTCGCCATCGTTTAGGTTACCAACTACGTCACCTAAATCGGTTTTTTGTTGAGAGCTAAAGTAGTTATAGCTAAATTGCAGTTGCTTCTCATCGTCAAAATCATAACCTAGTTTGGTGAAGTAGTTTTCGGTTACTGCATCAGATAAACCATACTGTAAGCCAAGAATATCGCCTTCTGCGTCACGTTGAACACCATTTTCTTCGTAACTTGCGGTGAATAAATAGCTAATTTTATCAGCACGACCATTAATTGCCGCGGAGACACGGGCACCAGCGCTTTCTTCTAGTTTTACTGCACTAAAGCGTGAAGATAGGCTAATTTCACCTTCAGGCTGACCATCACTTGTAGCCTGCTTTGTGATGTAGTTAATAATGCCGCCCGATGCACCATTACCATAAACAGAGGTAGCCCCTTTGATCACTTCAATACGTGCAATGGCACTTGGGTCGAGTGTTTTGACCCCTAACGAACCGTTTCTGAGTGGTGTAGATTGTGGCACACCATCAATCATCACAAGTGGTGCACGGCCACGTAAACTCTGACCTGTATTACTCGAACTACCTGTATCAGGTGCAAGACCAGGTACCATTTGCGCAAGTAAGCTTTGTAGTTCTGGATTAACTTTTAAATGCTCTTCAATTTGCTTTTGGCTAATAATCGTGACAGAAGCGGGTACTTCATCAATGCTTTCAAATACACGGCTGCCCGATACAACAACGTGTTCCATTTCTTCTGCGGTAAGTTTTTTATTGATGGCATTATCAGCAAATGATTGGCCGCTAATTGCAAGAGCGACCAGAGTAAGTGAGGTTTTTAACATGCTTGTCCTTGTTAAATCGGTATTTATTTTGTGATTGTGCGGCAGTCTAAATGTAAAGAAGTGTAAAGGCAAGGCTAATGATAATTGTTTGCAATAATTAACAGTGTTGTTTAGTACCTACTTTTTTAAATTAGTTATTAAGCAAATAGCTATTAGGTTTAGCAAGAAGAACGATGTATTTTTAGCTGGCACTAGTTTAAAAAGCGTTTTAAGTCGTCAGGTATAGGCATTGGTTTGAAAGGGCTAACATTAGTGCTGCCAGTGTTACCGAGTGGTACCCAAATACGCGAAAATACAATTGAAGCAGCCATACGAACAAACTGACCAATTATTTCCTTGGTATTATGGGTTTTAAAACCAATTTTACACATCCACCAATGTGAGTAAGTGTTCGGAATAATATAGCTTTGACCGAGAATATGAGCCCGCTCTAAGTGATAAAAAGCGGTTGTGTAATCTGCTTTCTTATAACTCGTTTTAGCCAATATCATTTCGGTGTTAAAGGCATTTTTGAGCTCATTATTCATGGCGAATGGTATGTTTAGTAATGGTTGTTTATTTGTAATGCCGTTTGTACCAAAAGTAAACACCTGAAATCGTGAAAAACAACGGTGATAAAGCAAATAGTAACCACAGTAATTGCACGATAGAGCCTGCAAAATCACCAATATGAAACTTATATTTAAAGTTCCATGTTTGCGTGGTCCATGAGCTTTGGCTGGCATCATAGCTTGCAACAATATCTGCTGAATATGGGTTCGCCCATACCCAACTATAAGCATGGCTTTCACCCGGGTTCTCTATTCTAAAACCTATGTTATCAGTTGGTTTTTTCGGTAAATAAATTCTAAACAACTTACCCTCAGGAAATACAGTTTGTGCGTTATCAAACGCTTTTTGCACTTGAAATGGCGTAGCATCTAAAGGGGGAATAACGGCTGGTGGTTTTGGTCTATCTTCAACTGTACCTTGCATCACAAATTCTAATACGGCTTTGGTTTGTGGCTTCCAGTTAAACGCCATACCTGTGTAAGCAATTAAAATGAGTGGAATTAAAAAATACACACCCAGAACGGTATGTAGCTGATACATTAACACTCTGAATTTTGCTTTACGCTTAATAGCCAAACGTTTAATACGATTTTTTGGCTTAACCCAAATATAAAAACCGAGCAGAATCTCAAAAATGAGTATTAGAGCACATACCGAAACCCAATTTCTTAGCGGGCGGTTCTTATCGGCATCTTCATAAAGCAACCAGCGGTGCAAAGCCATGGTAAAACCATAAATCGTGCTGTAGTAATCGTACTCATGTAGAACTTGACCATTGTATGGGTTAACACTGACATAGCGGTTATTAGCTAACTGTAATTGCCAGGCAAGATCACTGCGCTGCTCAGGCATTAACAGGGTAACCGGTTGTTTAGTTGAAGCTGAAACATGTTTTATGAGGCTATCAAAATCAAGTGCTGAAGCCGCTGGTGTTACAGTCCATTTATCGCTTTGAGTAAGGTATTGAATGTCTTTTGCGTAAATAAGCAACGCACCGGTCAAACTTAAACAAATCAAAAATAAACCGCTTACTAAGGCAAGCAATAAATGCGTACGACGTAACCACAACTTCAACAAGGTTTGTTCCTTCAGTTTGCTGTTAAAACAAAACTGAATAGTAAATGATAACGCGTAACATTTACACTAAAACTTGTTCAATGGTGCAGCTTTCAATTGCAAAGTTATCATGCAAAAAGTGACGTATTTCATCGTTATTGATGTTGTGCTTGGCACTAAACTTTAGCTCGCAATGAACGTGATGATCGTCTATTTGCCACGTTTTGAGATAATCAATATCAGTAATTGCAAATTGGGTTTTGAGCTCAGTAATAGCTGCTGTTAAAGCAAAATTATCAGGGGCTGCCTGCATCAATATTTTACTGCTCGCTATTAACAGCAAAACACCATGGTAAATGACATACAAAGAAATCAGCATAGTGGCAATTAAATCAACAATATACCATTGATAAAGAATAATTAAGGTACCTGCTATGATCACCACCACTGAAGCTAATGCATCAGACACATTATGTATAAACGCAGCACGAATATTCATGCTGTCTTTAGCACCTGCTTTGTAAGTTAAAAGAGCGGTGACAAGATCAACAACTAGCGCAAAACCCGCAACCCAGATGATGATCCAGCCATCAATGGGCTCAGGATTTAAATAGTTGGAGATAGCTTCAACAATTAAGTAACCACCAATCACAATTAAACTTAAACTATTAAATAAGGTTGCTAAAATTTCAGCGCGTTTATAACCGTATTGATAACGATCATTGGCAGGTTTGGCACCAATTTTTCGGGCAATTAGGGCAATGAATAACGACGAGGCATCACTTAAATTATGCAGTGCATCAGCAATTAACGATAAACTGCCAGAAACAAGGCCGCCAATCACCTGAGCGACAGTTAATAACACATTGATTGCAACTGCCAGCATGAGTTGGCGGGTGCTTTGGTTATTTGTATCGTGATGATGGTGGTGGTGTCCGTGTCCCATAAAAATACCGAGTTATTGATTTGCTTTATTTTTATACCATGCGTGCCGTGGTATTGAAATGTTTGTAATGCATTGTTCGTGTACAGATTATAATTTACTGTTCAAATGCCGGTGGATTTGTTAATTTAGCGCCGTTGTACCAATTTTTAGTTCTAATTTTTAGGCTCAATGTGAAAGCTGCATTTATTATTTTGATTAGCGTATTATTGCTCCAGCCACTGCTGGATAGCTTTGATGTGGCCGATCATAATGCTGCGTTTAATCACACCTCGGTACTGTTATCAGAAGAAATTGACCTTGAAGCCCATTGCGCAGCCAATGGCGATCACCAGTTACATCAATCAGAGCATGCCGAGCTTAGCAAACAGTTGTCTGACTCAGCCGAGAAAGGCCATTGTCATGTTTGTCACAGCCCTGCGTTTGTTGATTCGCTGCAATTGTCTGAACCTACTGATGTTTATTTCGCTAAAATTGAATCACTTGATTTCAACTTCAAATCGGCTGACTTAGCACCGCTACATCGCCCACCTATTTTAGCTCTTACTTAATCAAAAACCCTTTTTTAGATTTTTTGGGCTTAGCCCATTTTAAGTAAGAGACACTCTATGTATTTAAGAAATTTTATGCGTTATGCATTGCTGTGCGTATGCTATATGACTGTGACAAATATTTATGCGACAGAACAAGCGCATAACCACCAAGAAAATGAGCAAGCTGAGCATGCTAATGAAGTCATTTTAACTGAGCAGCAACAGCAACTCGCTAATATTAAGGTTGAGCGCCTTGTACTGAAAAAACACAAGCAAACCTTGTATGCACCGGGCGAAATTAAAGCCAATGGCTACGCCAGTTATGTGGTGTCACCACGTGTTGATTCTATCGTTGTAAAACGCCATGCCTTATTAGGGCAGCATGTAAATAAAGGAGACTCTTTAGTCACTTTATTTAGTGGCGAAGTGGCTAGCCAGCAAACAGAATTTAGATTAGCAGAAGCCGAGTGGCAACGCGTTACTAAAATGACCGCAGGCACAGTCAGCGAAAAACAAATCTTAACTGCCAAAGCCGAGTATGAAGTGGCTTATAGCCGATTAGTTGCCTTTGGTTTATCAAAACAAGCTATTGTACAAACACTCACCATAAGCCCAGAAAAACTCGGTGAATACACCTTGTTTGCACAAACATCTGGGGCTGTTTTAACCGATAACTTTGCCCAAGGTCAGCGAGTAGATTCGGGGATTGAGCTAATGCTAATAGCCGATGAATCTGCGCTTTGGGTTGCTGCTCAGCTTTCAGCTAATCAAGACCGTACTATCAGTAATGGCTCTACGGCGCTGTTAGAAGTTAACGGCAATCGCTATCAAGCAAGGGTTATTCAAGAAGCACATACCATTGATGAACAAACACGTTCACGAACTGTTAGGCTCGAGGTAAAAAACACCCAGCATAGTTTGCACCCAGGCATGTTTGCGGATGTGTATTTTCATTTTGAAACAGACCAAGAGTTACTTGCCGTACCTGAAAACGCATTAACACGGAGTGCAGATGGTGACTGGCAGTTATTTGTCGTTGATGACGATGGTGGCTTTGCTGCCCATGAAGTAACCCTTGGCAGACGTTTTGGTGATTATCGCGAAGTGTTAGGTATCAAAGCCGGGCTTGAAGTTGTCACCCAAGGTGCTTTTTTTATTGCATCACAGCTAGCTAAAGGCGGATTTGATCCGCATAACCACTAGAGGTGATATATGTTTAATTTATTAATAGAGGCGGTGATAAAGAACCGTTTACTGGTTGTATTGGCCTTGCTTGCAGCGATTGCAGTGAGTGCATTTATGATCCCAAAACTTAATTTAGACGCCTTTCCTGATGTGACGAATGTGCAAGTTGCAGTGAATACCGAAGCGCCAGGGCTTGCGGCTGAAGAAGTTGAGCAGCTGATCACATACCCGATAGAAGCGGTTATGTATGCGCTGCCCGATGTAGAGCAGGTACGCTCTATTTCTAAAACAGGGTTATCGGGCGTCACTGTGGTGTTTAAAGAAGGTGTCGATATTTACTTTGCTAGGCAACTGGTTTTTGAACGTTTGCAGTCTGCTAAAGAGTTGATCCCAGCTGGTGTGGGTATGCCAACCATGGGCCCTAATACATCAGGACTTGGACAAGTCTATCAGTATTTACTTGAAGCAAAGCCAGATGCCAACATAGATAGCATGGCATTGCGTAGTTTAAATGATTGGGTGGTTAAATTACTTATATTACCTATTGATGGTGTGACCGATATTCTGTCATTTGGCGGTGAGGTAAAGCAGTATCAAGTGAACATAAACCCCAATAAGCTCCTTGCTTATGACTTAACACAGCAAGATGTTAGTAACGCACTAGATGCTAACAACAGTAATGTGGGTGGCTGGTATATGAACCGTGGTCAAGAGCAGCTTGTTATTCGTGGTACAGGTTGGTTTACCCCAGGCGAAAAAGGGCTTGCTGAGATTGCACAAACACCTATCAAAACCATTGATGGGACGGTTGTTCAAGTGGCTGATGTTGCGAATGTTGAGCTTGGTAGTGAAATTCGCCAAGGCGCTGTCACCTTATCTAAACGCAATGAACAAGGCGAAATAGTCAATCGTGGTGAAGTGGTGACTGGTATAGTGCTCAAGCGAATGGGCGCTAATACCAAGCAAACGATTGATGGCATTAACGCGCGTGTCGAGATGATAAATCAAGCACTGCCAAAAGGGGTTGAATTTAAAGCCATTTACGACCAAGCAGAGCTTATAAGCCAAGCGGTACAAACGGTTATTGACGCACTGCTTTTAGCTTTTGTATTTATTATCATTGTATTAGCGCTATTTTTGTTGGATTTAAGGGCAACATTTTTGGTGTTGTTGTCGATCCCTATCTCGATAGGCTTAGCACTGAGTGTAATGGCATGGCTTGGCTTGTCGGCAAACTTAATGTCGTTAGGTGGGATTGCTGTTGCAATCGGTATGCTGGTAGATGGCTCTGTTGTGATGGTTGAGAATGTATTTAGGCACTTAGGGCTTAAACATAATCAACATAAGCCTTCTTCGCAGCTGGTGGCTATTGCTGCAAAAGAAGTCGCACGGCCTATCTTTTTTGCCTCTTTGATCATACTAACGGTATTTTTACCGCTGTTTAGCTTTGAAGGCGTTGAGGCGAAGTTATTTCAGCCAATGGCTGTAAGTATTATGCTTGCGATTATTAGTGCTGTGTTCGTTGCCTTGGTTGTGGTGCCAGCTCTGTGTGTGTACTTATTTGCTAAGGGCGTGACAGTAAAGAAAAGTATTCTGTTAAAACCTATCGATATGCTTTATCAACGGGCTTTACAAAAAGCATTGCAGGCTAAACGCAGCGTTTTAGCGATAGCAGGGTTATTACTAATTGTAGCGGCCGTTATGCTACCAAGGCTGGGTACTGAATTTGTGCCAGAGCTTGAAGAAGGCACTATTAACCTACGTGTGACACTTGCTCCATCAGCAAGTCTCGATACGGCAATCTCAGTGGCGCCTAAGCTTGAAGCCATGTTGCTTGAATTTAGTGAGGTGGAATATGCGCTGAGCCGAATCGGTCGGGCTGAAGTGGGGGGAGATCCTGAACCGGTTAATAACATTGAAATCTATTTAGGCTTAAAACCTCATGAGCAATGGGTAAACGCGAAAACGCGGGTCGAATTACAGCAACTAATGGAAGCCAAGCTTGAGCAGTTCCCAGGGCTTTTGTTTAACTTTTCGCAGCCCATAGCAACCCGAGTCGATGAGCTTTTATCCGGTGTTAAAGCGCAATTGGCCATTAAATTATTCGGCAGTGACCTAGGCGTTTTAACTGAAAAAGGCCAACAAATTGAGCAGCTAGTTCAGCAAATATCTGGTGCAAAAGATGTTGCTATGGAGCAAATAGGCGGTGAAGCGCAGCTGATAGTTAAACCTAACCGTTTGGCATTGTCGCGCTTTGGTTTATCGGTGTCTGATTTGATGGATGTAGTTCAGCACGGTATTGGCGGGCAATCTGCAGGGCAAATCATTAATGCCAATGAGCGCTATGATATTTATGTGCGTATAGCAAAAAGCTTTCGGCAAAACCCAAATGTGATCGCTGATCTTCGACTGCGAACCCCAGCGGGTGCCATTGTTAGGGTGGGGGATGTAGCCGATGTACAAATAGAGTCTGGCGCTCCACAAGTTCGTCGCGATGATGTTCAAAGGCGGGTGGTTATTCAAGCGAATGTGCAGGGGCGAGATATGGGCTCTGTAGTTGCCGATATACGCGCTGCCATAGCCGATAAAATACAGCTACCAAGTGGTTACAGTGTAGCCATTGGTGGGCAGTTCGAAAACCAGCAAAGGGCACAGCAGCGGCTGATGATAGTAGTGCCAGTAGCCTTATTACTCATTGCGTTATTGCTGTATTTTGCCTTTAGTAACCTATCGCAAGTGGTACTTATTCTTGTCAATGTTCCTTTGGCTGTGATTGGGGGAGTGATTGCATTGTATGTCTCTGGGCAATACTTGTCTGTACCCAGCTCAGTAGGGTTTATTACACTATTTGGTGTTGCGGTATTGAATGGTGTGGTGATGGTCGAAAGCATTAATCAAAGGATTAGTGCGGGAGATAGCAAAGACAAAGCAGTATTTGAAGGCGCTGTTTCAAGGCTTAGACCCGTACTCATGACTGCGCTTACTTCAATGCTTGGGCTAATTCCAATGCTACTTAGCACTGGCATAGGGGCTGAAATACAAAAGCCCCTTGCCACGGTTATTGTTGGCGGCTTGGTTAGTGCTACCTTTTTAACTTTATTTGTACTTCCGGTACTTTATAAGTCGATGAGTAAATAAAATAAGTCGATGAGTAAATAAAGCATATGGGGCTAACTTTTAGTAGCCCCTTTTTAATGCCGTGTATTTCTGTAAAGGGCGTTTACACCATGCTAAAGCCCTTATAAACTGGGCGTTACAATAATGATGTAAAAAAGGAATACAGAGTGAGTAACGCAATTACAATTCGTCCGGCAGTCGCAAGTGATGCTGCAACAATCCTACATTTTATTACCGAACTTGCTATTTACGAAAAAGAACCTGACGCAGTTAAAACAGACGAGCAAGCTATTTTAAAAACGTTATTCAGTGAAGGTGCTACAGCTCACAGTGTTATTTGTTTAGAGGGCGACACACCAATTGGTTTTGCAGTTTATTTTTATAATTACTCTACATGGCTTGGCAAAAATGGTTTGTATTTAGAAGATCTTTACGTCAGTGCAGATAGCCGTGGTAAAGGTGCTGGTAAGCAAATTATGCAATATCTAGCTAAGCAAGCACTCGAAAAAGACTGTGGTCGTTTTGAGTGGGTGGTACTTGATTGGAATAAACCAGCCATTGATTTTTACGACAGCATTGGTGCTAAACCGCAAAACGAATGGATTATTTACCGCCTAACAGGCCAAGAGCTTATCGACTTTGCGCATCAATAACTAATGTTGTTATAGCTTAAAATTAACAAATAACAATATAAATAAAAATCATTTGCATTTGATCTTTTCTGTGTGTAGTTTAAATACACATAGAATGATTGGTATAAGTGCAGGTGATTTTTATGACTCAAACAACAGGCCACACACCGTTAACTTCGAACGCCATTGATGATGCGCTGGCCCCTTGGCAAAGTGCAATTTATCAAGGCAACTTAGCATTTGAATCTGGTGAGCTCATTACTGCGCGTGATCATTACACGGTTGCCAGCAGCTGCGCTGAAACACTACTCGCACAGTTTTCTAATATCCCAATCAACCAGTCGGTAACACGCTCGTTAGAGCATTGTATTGCAGCATTTGTTGTTGCCACTTTGAATCTTGCCGACACCTTTAAGGTAATGCAAAAACCAGATAAAGCCTGCACCTGGCTTTGTCATGCTCATCAGCGATTAAGCGCGCTGTTAAATCACCCAGAGCAGCAGGTCCGCATCTTGGTGCTGCACCATCATCACAAAACCTATTATGAACTGGTTAAGTTTGCCAGCATGGCATCGGCATTTCCGACACTCATTAACCGAATCAACCAGCTATTAGCTGACCATCCCCATAAAACGCAGTTATTACATTAACGATAAGGAATCAGTATGCCTTTTACATTACCCGATTTAGCTTATGACTATGATGCACTTGAACCGCACATTGATGCGAAAACCATGGAAATACATCACACCTTGCATCATCAAACCTATATCAATAAAGCGAATGCTGCACTCGAGGGCAGCCATTACTCTGAACAAGATGCTGAAACATTACTACGCACTATTTCATCAATGCCTGAGTCTTTACAAAAAGCAGTACAAGAGCATGTGGGTGGTCACCATAATCATTCATTATTTTGGCAAATAATGACACCAAACGGCGGTGGTGAGCCAAGTGCAGAGTTAAACACCGCCATTGTTGATACATTTGGCAGCTTTGACGCATTTAAAGAGCAATTTACGAATGCAGCGGTAAGTCGCTTTGGCAGTGGCTGGGCGTGGTTATGTGTTGATGAAAATAACCAATTGATTGTTGAAAGTAGCCTCAATCAAGATAGTCCACTTATGCAAAATCACATACCTATTTTAGGGCTAGATGTGTGGGAGCATGCATATTACTTGAAGTATCAAAATCGTCGCCCTGAATATATTGCGGCATTTTACGAAGTGATCAATTGGCCGGAAGTTGAGCGCCGATATTTAGCTGCAATTAAATAGCTGTTTAATTAGTTAAGGTCCGAAACTGGCTAGTCAAAAAATAATATTCAGTTAAGCTAACGGTATTAGCGTGTAACGAGAAAAATTATGACTAGCCAACAATGGCAAACTGCGAGGCAAAGCCGCGACCCACGCTTTGATGGGGTGTTTTTTGTGGCGGTAAAAAGTACTGGCATTTATTGCAGACCCATTTGCCCCGCACCAACAGCACAAGAAAAGAACGTTGAATACTACCAATACGCGCACTTGGCTGCGCAGGATGGTTTTCGACCCTGTATTCGCTGTCGCCCAGATAGCGCACCGAATAGCCCTGCTTGGTTAGGTACTAAAACCACCGCATTACGCGCCAAACAACTGATTGATAAAGGCGAGGCCTACGATTGTGAGGTTTTAGCCGACAGACTCGGCGTGTCGAGCCGCTATTTACGCCGTTTGTTTAACCAACACTTTGGACTCTCGATCACCCAATATCGATTATTTAACCAATGTAATTTTGCTAAACAGTTATTACAAGAAACAGATTTGTCGGTGGCAGATATCGCATTTGCTTCTGGCTTTAATAGTATTCGTCGTTTTAATGATGCTTTTTTAAAGCAGTTAAATATTGCCCCTTCAAAGTTACGTAAGACAGATAAAAAACCAGCCTCAACATTAACTCTAACACTGGCATTTAGGCCGCCTTATAACTGGCAAGCACTCCATGATTTTTTGCAGCGCAGATTAATCAGTGGTTTAGAATGGTTGAGCGCAACAAGCTATGGACGCACTTTTAAAGACAAATATTGCCAAGGGCAATTCACAGCGCATTTTGTTGAGCATAAAAATCATTTTAAAGTGGTTATTGATATCGATAACACCCGCTATTTACAGCAAGTGATCCATAACATTCGTCGTGTGCTTGATTTAGACGCCGACACGCACACTATTGAACAGCATTTAGATGCAGAGCTTAAAGGCGCAATGCCGCTTTGTGTTGGGCTTCGTTTGCCGGGAATTTGGTCAGACTATGAAGCGGGCATACGTGCGGTTCTTGGTCAGCAAGTGAGTGTTACTGCGGCTCACAATCTCGTAACTCAGCTTGTGAATGAATTTAATCAGCAAAGTACTAACCACTATTTTCCAAGCCCTGATTGGGTTGCCAATTCTGAACTCGATTTTTTTAAAATGCCACAATCACGCAAAGATGCGCTAAGGCGTTTAAGTGCTTATTGTCAGCAAAACCCAGATAATCAAGAGCTTGATAATTGGCTTGAGCTCAAAGGTATTGGCCCGTGGACAGTTAATTACGCCAAACTACGCGGTCAAAGCCACCCCGATATTCTATTGGCGGGCGACTTAGGGGTTAAAAAAGCCCTCGCTGGAATAAGCGAATTTAATAGCGAGCACTGCGCGCCATTTCGCTCTTATTTAACTTTTCAACTATGGCAACAATTATGAGTATGCAACAAGTTATAATGCCAAGCCCGATTGGCGATATTACCATTCAAAGTACATCAAAAGGCGTCAGTTACGTTGGCTTTTATCCGGTGGTTGCAATGCAAACAGAGGTTGTTGATGAGCACACCCTTACACCCATTTTAATTTGTATAAGTGAGCTTAATGAATACTTTAACGGTGAGCGTACACGTTTTACAGTACCCCTTGATACCCAAGGTACCCAATTTCAAAGGCAAGTGTGGCGTGCGCTGATGGATGTTGAGTTTGGTCAAATCAAAAGCTACCAAGATATTGCACTTGCGATTAATAACCCAAAAGCGGTGCGTGCAGTGGGGGCTGCAAATGGTAAAAACCCGATTAGCATTATTGTACCGTGCCATCGGATTATTGGCGCAAACGGTAAACTCACAGGCTATGCGGGTGGCCTTGAAAGAAAAGAGTGGTTACTGAAACACGAAGGAATTTTGTAAAAAGTTAAATTGCCATCTACACTATTTAAAGCTTAACTAAATTAGTAACTTATTATGACAGTGATGTTGTTTTTTACTAGAGTATTTTTGTGTACAGGGTTGTTTTTTACTTTTACTTGTTATGCGAAAGAGGCGTCTCCCTTACTAATTAAAATTTGTGTGGCGGATCATAATAAAGCGCCGATGTTTATCGATGCTAAAAACGAAATCCCCATTATTAATAGCCAAGCACAAATTAATACTCTAAAGGAATTAGATCTCGCAATAGATGAAGTTCAATTTCAATACCAACAAATGCCTTGGCAAGAATGTATATCATCAATAAAGCACGGCACTGTTGATGCATTTATTTCTGGTTTTAACGCGCTTAAAAGTGACTATGCTGTTTTCCCTGTTAATAAACAGGGCAAACCTCTCGATAAATATTCATTCGCATCTTTGAGCCAATGTTTAATCGGTAAACGACGTTTTCATTCAAAGTGGAATTCACGTGAGGTATTTCAATCAAAAGCATTCTCGTTAGCTGTTGCTAATGGCCATTTTGTTGGTGATGCCGCAAGTGAAGATGCGTTTTTTATTGAGCACACATTTACGTTACAAACTGCGATTGAACGAGTTGCTCAGGGAAATGCTGATGCAGCACTTGTGATTTGTGAGATTTCTAAGAATAAAGTCGACCTTAGTCAGTACTACCAATTTAAACTTGCTCCACTGTTCCCACCGATCAATACCTCAATAGCATATTTGGCTTTTTCAAATGAGTTTTTCTATAAGCATAAACTAGATGCAAACCTAGTTTGGGAGCAGCTCGCTAGTAAAAAATTGGCAGGGGTTTATGCAAGAATGTTGCAAAATATGAGCTCAGAACAAAACACTCATTATGGGACAAAAGAATAAGGTAAAGGATGATGTTGTCGTTCGATTAGGGTAGCATATTGCGACTTTAAAATTTGGGCAACATCATGGCACAGCTGTACTTTTATTATTCTGCAATGAATGCAGGCAAATCTACCACACTTTTACAATCTGCATTTAACTACCGCGAACGTGGTATGGAACCGGTTATCTTAACAGCGGCTATTGATGATAGAGCAGGTGTTGGCAAGGTGTCTTCACGTATTGGCTTACAGGCTGATGCGCATATTTTTGATGCAGAGAAAGATGTATTTGAGCTAATCAAATCTTTAAATGCAGAGCAAAAGCGCCATTGTATTTTAGTTGATGAATGCCAGTTCTTATCAAAAGACCAAGTAATGCAATTAACGGATGTGGTTGATGAGCTTGGTATTCCAGTGCTGTGTTATGGCTTACGTAACGATTTTAGAGGTGAGTTATTTAGTGGCTCACAATACTTACTTGCATGGGCTGACAAACTAATTGAGTTGAAAACAGTATGTCATTGTGGTCGTAAAGCTAATCATGTACTGCGTACCGATGAGCATGGCAATGCGATTGCAGACGGTAATCAGGTAGAAATTGGCGGCAACGACCGGTATGTATCAGTGTGCCGCAAACATTATAAAGAAGCGTTAAATCTCGGCCGCTAATGCTGAGATAAAGCTATCAATACCTTGCTTAGTGACGCCTAAATGGGTCACTAATCGCAGTGGTTTTCCTGGCGAAAATAACATATTTTGTTCTTTTAGCGCATGTGCCACTGCTTTTAAGTCGATATGTTCGGCAACGTTTGCGTAAACAATGTTGGTATCGATTTGAAAAGGTGATGTATCAAAACCAGCTAACGTGTTTAATTGCTCTGCTAAATACGCCGCGTTATCGTGATCTTCAGCAAGTCTTGTTACGTGATGCTCAAGTGCATACTGACCAGCGGCTGCCAGCATACCCGCTTGGCGCATACCACCACCAAGTACTTTACGCCAGCGGCGCGCTTTATCAATCAGTGCTTTGCTACCTAGTAATAGTGAGCCAACCGGCGCACCGAGTCCTTTTGATAAGCAAATAGACACTGAATCAAAATACTGGGTGATCTCAGTGATATCAACACCTAACTTAACCGCCGCGTTATACACGCGGGCACCGTCTAAGTGCAGAGCAAGGTTATGTTTATCAACACACTCTCTAGCTTGTTTAAGATAACTTAGCGGGAGAACTTTGCCACCAATGGTGTTTTCTAAGCTAAGTAGTTTGGTTCTAGCAAAGTGAAAGTCATCAGCTTTAATTGCAGCCACAACTTTGTTTAAATCTATGCTGCCATCGGCATTATTTTCAATTGGTTGCGGCTGAATAGAACCTAATACAGCGGCACCGCCACCCTCAAATTTGTAGTTATGCGCTTGTTGACCACAAATGTATTCGTCGCCACGTTCACAATGCGCCATTAATGCTAGTAAATTGGCTTGCGTACCTGAGCAACAATAAAGGGCGCTTTCGAAGCCATGGCGCTCAACAGCAAATTGTTCAAGCTGATTAACGCTTGGGTCGTCACCATAAACGTCGTCGCCTACTGGGGCGTCATTCATGACCGCGCGCATGGCTGCTGTTGGTTTTGTAACTGTGTCTGAACGAAAGTCGATCATTTTATTATCCTTATACTAGTTCGTTAAGAATGGCTTCGCGGTCGGTTTGGTCAAAATAGCTCCAAGCAATAAAGCGACTTATTTTTTGGCCTTGTGCCATTTTTATAACTTTTACTTCTTTCACATCAAGTGTGCTGAGTAACTTTTTTATATGAGGTAAAGTGTCAGACTTTGAAACAAGTGATGTAAACCAAATACATTGCTCTGCAAACTCTTGGCTCTCAATACACATTTTACTGATAAATTCGCGTTCACCGCCTTCACACCAAAGCTCGTTTTGACGGCCACCAAAATTAAGCGCTTTTTGTGGCGCTTTGTTTAAGTTTTTCCATTTACGTTCAGTACCTGCATTTGCCTGTTGCTCGCTGGCATGAAACGGTGGGTTGCATAAAGTTAGATGAAAGACATCTTTATTCGATATTACGCCCGTAAACATTTTATTGGCGTTACTTTGCTGCTTAACATTTATTTTGAGGCGGTTAAATTGCACAATTTGCTTAGCAATTTTAACAGACAATACATCAATATCTGAGCCTGTGAAGTGCCAGCCATATTCGTGATTACCCGTAAGCGGGTAAATCACATTTGCACCCGTGCCTACATCAAGCACTTTTACTTGCTTACCCGTAGGAATACGACCTTGGCTATCGCTTGCTAATAAATCGGCCAAATGATGAATGTAATCCACTCTGCCAGGAACTGGCGGGCAAAGGTAGTTGTCGGGTAAATCCCAAAAATCGATTTTATAATGGCTTTTTAATAACGCTTGGTTGAGGGTTTTAACTGCTAACGCATTGGTGAAATCAATGGTATCAGTGCCCGCTGGCGTTTGCGTTATATAAGGTGTTAGGGCAGGAGTATCTTTACATAGCAAAGTAAAGTCGTAGCCATTAAAGTGGCGATTTCGCGGATGCATTAAGGAAAACCTATCTGTTAGCCATATCAAAGGCTGATTGTACCAAATAAATTTTTAAAATGTAGGAGTGCTAATCTAATAATCACTTTATCAGTTATTCACTAATTATAGATAATTTAACTTTCGTGCGATTCAGAGCACGCTGATAATCAATTTTTTAATTTTGGCATCATTTGTGCTTTCTCTTATGTACAGTCCATTTCAAACCGCTCAATTGCAGAGAGAAGTTAGTTTTTTATCAATTAACTTTTTCTACTCATAAGTAGTTTAATGATTGAGGTGGTTTGTTTTTTCACAATGCAGTGAATACAACTAATCTTGGGGAATTATTATATGAAGTTATCTATTTTAGCAATGTCTTCACTTTTTGCTTCGCAAATTGCAATTGCAGACAATTTAATTGCAAACGGCTCATTTGAACTGGATGTCGTAAATTCAACATGGACATTGTTAGATGAAGTTAACGGATGGCAAAGTGAAGGTGCAAGATTTGAAATTCAAACATCGCGTCTAGGTCTTATTACTGCTCAGCAAGGTAATCAATATGTCGAGCTAGACTCTACTTCTAATTACAGCATCTTTCAAACAGTCGCAACTGAGGCTGGAAAAACTTATGAAGTTTCATTTTACTACTCGCCTCGTATTAACGGTAACAATGATACAAATAAAGTTGATGTGAAGTGGAATGGAACAACAGTACTAAACGTAAATGCGACGCAAAGAGGCTGGCAATCATTTACATTATCTGTAGAAGCAGATTCAAACTCTTCAGAAATTCGTTTTAGCGGCGCAGGTGCGAGTGATAGTCTAGGCGGTTTTATTGATAACGTTGTTGTCACTCAAAAGCAGGCTTGTCATTCTGGTATATTTGGTATTAACAATTTTGGTTCTTCTGAAACGGGTTATGTTTATAAATTTGACCTAGAGACAAATACTTACAGTGTGGTCGCAGGAGCGCAAAATACGGCTTCAAACATTGCAAGTTATGATGGCAAACTTTATTTTATGGAACAACTTGAGTCGGGCACGAAAGCGTCAAAACTTTGGTCGTTAGATTTAGAAACGGGCGCTCAAGTTGCTGAGGCTGATGCTACATCTTGGCCAATTTATCGTTCAGCAGTCACGGCAGACGGACAATCTTTACGTGCGACAAGTAAAACTTATATGTATGACTACAACTTGCAAACTGGAGAAAAAACAGTACTAGGCAAGATGCGCTATTCGGGAGATTCTTTCTCACATGGTGATGTAGCATATTCTGCTGATAATAATGTACTTTACGTATTAACAGGTCAATCACTCTATACCATTGATGATGGTTCGATGGAGTTAACCTTAGTTGGTGAACACGGCATTAATTGGGCTTCAGGATTAGCGATTGCTGATGATGGAACGTTGTATGTTTCAGGAAGAAAAGCAGGCGAAAATGCGAAGATTTACAGTGTTAATCCTCAAACGGCTGACTCTAGTTACGTTATGGATGCACCAGAGCACATTAATGATTTAACTTTCGTAGATAACTACTGCGAATAGGCGGTGTTTATAAAAATAGCCAGTGGTTCTGGCTATTTTATTTAGTCTATTAAATATGGTAAGCAAAATTATTTGATAACTGATAGGTTGCTTTGCTTAAAGTATGGGCTACTTGAGGTTAAGAGCGAAAGATCGGGTATATTGGCCATGATACAAGCAACTAAAATTAGTGTTTAAAAATTTCTACTCAAATTGGGTCACATTGGGTACTACCATAAAACACCTAAAGCTGATAAATTCGTAAGTGATTCAATTAAGGAAAGAATAATAAAAATCATGGTTAAAAAGATACTTAAAGGAATTGGTATAACATTTTTAGTGTTAATTAGCTTATTTGTACTTTTAGCAATTTGGACTGCGAATAAATCCTCTGCTTACAAAGAAACTGCTATTCCTTACCTAAATTCAGCAATTACAGATATCTCTAAATGGGACCCTCAAATTCTCAAAAACTATATGACCCCATCATCAATTGAAAATGCCACAGATGAAGATATTTCTAAAATCATGCGTGCATTCTCAAAGTTGGGCGAATTAAAAGAACTAGGTGAATTTGAATTTATAAATGTTAGCTCTAATGCTGTTACCGGAGGTGGTTCTGGTACTTATGTTACTTATTTAATTCCAGCTTCATATACTAATGGAGACGCACAAATAACCGTCACGTTAAAAGAAGAAGGTGAGTCATTCTCTATTTATAACTTCAATTTAAATTCGATGGCGCTTATTGATTAAGTTTTATCAAAAATAGTGCGCGCAACTGGTTGTATTTAAATAGTTTATTTTCAAAGGAATGTTTATGTCTAAAATTAAAAAAATAGTGATAGCTGTAGTAATTGTGCTAAGCCTTGGCGCAATTGCTAAACAATACAATGAGCACAATCACACAGAGATGGCAATTAAAGAGTGTGGCAATAAAGACAACATCGCTAAAGTCGACTCTAAAGGTTTTGAGTGTAAAGACTAATCGAGATTAGTAAAACAAATAGTACACCTGAAATTATCATACTTGGTTTAAACAGCAACCTAACCACTCAACAGTAAAATAATCATGCAGGGCTTTTAATAACATAAAGGGAAAGAATTGAAAAAAGAACAAAGCAAGGAAAGTGGTATCTTATATGCTGTATTTACAACCGTTTTATTGTACTTCCTTTTTAAAATTACGTTAATTTTTTCTATGCAGTTAAATTGGCATTCAACCTGTCTAAGCTCACTTTGGGATAATGCCAACTCTGTAGTGACACCTTTTTTAGGGTTTTCCATTGTCGCTGTACTAAGTTGTATCTGGTTTTTTTATTGCGCCATAAAATACAAACAAAAAGCAGGTAAAGCGGTATATCTTTTATTAGGCGTAGGAGCTGTGTTCTATTATTTTTGGTTTAGAGGCTTTTACGGTTTTTGGCAGTTATTGAACTACGAGCAAAAAGAAATCACAGTACAAGAGTTTTATGAAAAAACAGGTGGTACAGATAGACTCACTTCGTTGTTTGGTAACCGCCTCAGGCATCATGAACTGTGTAAGTCATCACATGACAAGATTAATTAAAATTCAGATGAGACGTTTTGTGTGATACCAATATCGGTTGCTGTAAAAATACACAGCATAGTTATTTCGTTCTTATATTCAAGATAATTAGCGACGAGCGCATTTTATTTTTCCGAAACCCTTTAGGATTAATTAAAAATACGAGTTGGCAATGCTTTACGTTATTTGTTACTAATAGATTGATTAATACCTGAGCGTGACATTGGCAGAAAGGTGCGTGTCGCGCGCACTATTAAAAAGTTATTTTTTGCTTTAACAAATATACAGCCCCGCGCTATTGCCGTTGTGCTGAACGTTAGGTAAAACGAGAGGTTAGAGATGAAATTATCAATCGTATATATAATTCTAGCTCTTTCGTTTGGTATTTTATCTGTCGTGAGTGTTCCAAGAGATGGATGTTATGGCGCAGTATGTAGTGACTTTCAATCTGTTGGTGTTATCACATTCATATTTTTTGGTTTAGCTTTATTGTTTTCTATTTTAGGCCTGTTGCGTTTATTAAAAAAAGTTAAACTCAACCAGTTGCATAAATATGAAAGTAAAGATCTAAATAACCTTGATGGGTAAGTTGTACCTAACAAGTATCTAAACCAAAGGACGCAAAACAGCAGGCTTGTGCTCCTTCG
Source organism: Pseudoalteromonas sp. S2721 (assembly GCF_005887425.1). Taxonomy (NCBI): domain Bacteria; kingdom Pseudomonadati; phylum Pseudomonadota; class Gammaproteobacteria; order Alteromonadales; family Pseudoalteromonadaceae; genus Pseudoalteromonas; species Pseudoalteromonas sp. S2721. Next base: position 214,373 of record NZ_PNCZ01000014.1, on the reverse strand, counting down.
ACGCTAATTTTAGCCAAGTATTTTACGCCCATTAATAAGGCGTTAGAGTTTCAGGGAAGATCTATGAAAAATTTCTGGTTAATTGTTTTCACCTTAGTATGTGTAGTTTCTTTCGCTACGTACGCATCAGATAAAATAAATTGGAAAGGCGTGGCTGAGATTAATCATCATGTACTTGCCACCGAAGCAGATGACTACATTAAATCAAAGTTCCCAGAACTAAAGAGTGTTGAGATAAAGCTAATTCGAGTTAATGCTAGTTATTCGTTTCAACATCAACATTATAACCTTAATGTTATGTTTATGCATTCGAACTCTCTCGTTGAAGGCTCAAATCATAAGCGTATTGTTTACGTTGATGAGAAAGCTCAAGAAATTGAAATGCATTTAATTCACTATATATTTTTGGATTTTGACGAAAATGGTGAGGTTATAAATCATCGTATTGAGGAAGTTCCTTTTCACGGTTCAAAAGAAGAATTTGAGAAGGAATTTCAGAACCTCTAACAAACGCATTAAGTGAATGGACTACTAAAGCTTAGCTCGGTTCCGCTTCGAAAAACAGTTTAGCCAGATATTACCAGCCCATTATTGGGGCATTAGGAGTACTAATGAGACCATGCATATTTCTTGCATTGTGTATAACTTCATTGAATGCATTTGCAATAGATAAGACTCAATACACACCAGAGCAATTGTTTGTTATTGGTACTGAATTATTCAAAGAAGAAAGAAATGAATTTAATCCTAAATTGGGTTTAGAATTCATGCTTGAATCAGCAAAATTCAAATATCAGTTTGCTCCTTTCGGGTTATGTGTTTCCTTATCAACTACAAAAGAGGTTTTGGATTTAAAAGAAGCTTATTCGTGGTGCTACGTCGCTGAAAAAATTGGCAACAAATATTCGAAAATGGCAGCGGAAAGAAGTAAGGAAATATTAGGTAAAATACTTTTGGATGATGGTGTTGAAGCAGTTACAGAAGCAAAAGAGTTAGGGAAATTAAAGTACAGTCAATAAGGTAAACCTAATAAGTGCATCAAAAATGATGCTAAACGCTTGGTTGGCACTGATTCTTCACTAGTTTTAGCCAAGCATTATCTGCCCAGTATGCGGGTGTTAGTCGGCAAGGAGTAGGAGTTTGGATTTTAAGGATGAATTAAGACCATTGATAAGCATTGAAGCTGCCAAATGGATTAAATATTTGAGAGTTGACGAAGAGTACTCGTTCCGTGGTATTGCAGAGGAATGCGCAATTAAATGGGATAAAGATTGGGGTACCAATCAAATATTAGGTGAAGATTTGTGCGCTGTTGCAATTGAAGTATTGGGCGATGATCCGCAAAAAGATGGCTGGTTATAAATTGCATACCAACAAGGCAGTGAAGCGGGATAATTAACATTTGGCTGGTTTCACTGCGTACAAACGTTTTAACCTACTATAAATTTTCACTTAATGGAACGTTACCGAATTAATATTCTAAACGTTTTAATCCAAATATGGTTATACGCAACGTTTGCTCACATTGAATGAAGGCCTTAAGGCGGCTAATGGCAAAAGGCCATCCCCTCCGCATATGTTAATTACGTAACATATGAATCATCAAGCATTTAGTAAGAGGCTCCTGAGAGTCGACTTCTAACTTCAACGAATAATGGCTCTGCATTGGTGTTACTATTTAATCAAAATTTCATCGTGCCTGAGATTCTCATATTGAATGGCAATCGCCACACGCAAAACTTGCTTTGCTAAATAGACTGGCGTAACTTAACACTGGTACGATGAGTCTATAAGAATAAAAAGGTCAAACGTGACGATTAAACAAGAATCGGTGTTTATTAAACTCGCCGAAAGCCAAACTTTACATTTACGCCGTATCAGTAAGACTGATGCGAAAGGCCCTGCGGTGTTTTTTATGCATGGTGCCGTTGAAAATGGCAAAATCTTTTACACCCACAGCAATAAGGGTTTAGCACCATTTTTAGCTGAGCATGGCTATGTTTGCTATGTGGCTGATTTGCGTGGTCGTGGTGAGAGTAAACCTGCGATTTCAAAGCATGCAAAGTATGGTCAAACCGAGGCTATTTTAGAAGATATACCCGCATTTTTAGATAAAATTAAGCAGCTTGAAGGTGAGCCTGCTCGTTATTGGGTGGCACACTCATGGGGCGGGGTGCTAATGAACAGTGTGTTTGCCCGTTTTCCCGAGTTGATTGATGATGTGAAAGCCTGCGGCTATTTTGGTTCTAAACGGTCTTTGTATAACCATCATCCAAGCAAGTATATTCAAGGTAATTTGATTTGGTATGGGTTGGCGCCCTTAGTTGCCCGTAAGCATGGCTTTGTGCCGGCTAAAAAACTGAAATGGGGCAGTGATGATGAAACCCGTAAATCACATTATCAAAGTATGCAGTGGGCTAAGCGAAAACCTTGGGTCGATACTGACGATGGCTTTGATTACGCTAACGCATTAGCTGATAAGGCACTGCCGCCCATTATGCATGTGGCGGGTGTTAAAGATAAAGCCCTATGCCAGCCGATTGATATTGAAAAATTTATGGAAGAGTCGGGCATCGGTAAGCAAAGGATGACCATTTATGGCCGTAAGTTTGGCCATAAGGTCGATTATGATCACATTAATATGCTTACTCACCCACAGGCGCGTTTTGATCAGTTTGTTGACTTGTTGAACTGGTTTGAGACTCACGTATAAGCGTGTGCATTGCGCTCTCGTAGCGTTTGTATTTTTCTAATGCTTTATCAGTTAACGGCTGTCTTACAGCCGTTTTGCTGAGCGTTGCCACCGGTTTTTTTGACTTATAAAAATCTAAGAACTGTGTGCTGTACTCGATGTTTAAGAACTTACACAGGGCTGTTAGTGTTTGTTCGCTGTCACTGATAAGTGCTTCATAGCTTAAATAAAAAACCGCTTCTGGCATCACATTTTGCCAATGTTCCATTAATTGCTGATACAAATCAAAGTACTGTTTAAACTCTGGGAGTGAACAAAAATAAGGTTCGTTTTCAGCAAAATAGTTGCTAAACACCGACCACGCAATTGCATCATACTCGCGCTGCATATTAATAAACTTGGCGTTAGGAAAGAGTAAGTAAATCAATCCAAGTGACTGATAGTTAGCAGGTAGCTTGTTGATCATAAAAGGGCGCACAACTGGCGCTTGTTTTATTCGTTCAATATAAATATTGCGGGCATTGTTAATTAGCCCTTGGTTTAGCTCTGCTAGGCAATCTGGGTAGGGGAGTTGCGTTTGTTGTTCAAGGTATGCAACAACCTGATTACTGATACTGGCATCTTCGCCAAGGCTGGCAAAGTCATTGTGGCTTGCCAGCATTTGCTCTACCAGCGTTGAGCCACTTCTTGGCATGCCAATTATAAAAATGGGGGTAATTGTGCCTGTAAATGTTTTGTCTCTGGCATCAATTAGCTCAGCTGTATTTTGCTCTATGATGCGCTGATAAAAAGGCACTAAGTCACGGGTTTTAAACTGCGTGAGTTTTGTTTGTAGCTTATTAGCTAGGCTGAAGTAGTTAAAAGCTTGTTCTGTATCATTTAACTGATCATAGCTTTTACCAAGGGCATAATAACACACCATTTTTAAGCGCAGGTTATTGGTCAAAGTTAAAAACTGGTGTAGCTCATTTATGTAATTTTGTTCGTTGTTAAAGCGCCCAAACTGCACTATTTCAAATAAAATGTACGCCGTCACTGGGTAATTTCCCATACCGAGTGCATGCTTTAAAATACTGTACGCTTTGTCTAACTCACCATAAGTTAAATAATGCTGGGCAAGGTAGTAATGTGGCTCAGGGTTATGGCTGGCAATTGATTTAGCATATTCGAGTACAGTTAAGGCATCTTGCGGTGAATGCACGCCATTAAAAGCATCGGCAAGGGCATGGAGTGGTTCAAGCATGTGCGGTAGTCGTTCACAGGCTCTTTGTAGAAGGTAAACCGCTGCATCATAACGTTCTAAACGCAGTGCAATGCGGCCCAATCCAAATAACGCTTCGCCATTTTCAGGATCTGAATCGAGAATGGTTTTAAAATGAAATTCGGCCTCTTTAAGCTTGTTTTCATTCAGTAGTTGATTCGCTTTTTCTAACAGCATAGGAATGGCGGGTTATTTGTTATTTTTATTTACTATAAAACGAAAAAGGCGAAATGTCTTTCGCCTTGGTTAACTATAAATATCCAGAAAAAATCCGGGGTATCGACTTTCTAGGTTGATTGCTCAACCTAGAAAGCTGTTCTATTTAGAAAGTATACGTAGCTTTCACGTAATAGAAGCCGCCGTTGATACCATATGGCGACGTTTCGTAGTATTTACCACCCCAGTTATTATTAGGGATGCCAGTACTATCGAAGAAATCAAGTTTCTCTGCTTCTTGATCGAATAAGTTTGTCGCACCAACAGAGAAGCTAAGCTCTTCAGTTAGGAAGTAAGTTACTTCTGCATCAATCGTTATTGCAGCATCAGCTGTTTTCGCTGTTGCATCGTAATCTACGTGAACACCTTGGTATTCGCCATAGTAGTTAACACGTGTAAATGCAGAGAAGCTCTCCCATTGTTGTGCCCAGCTAAGTGTTGCACGGTGGTTTGGTAAGTCATTTTCTAAACGGCTTACTTTAAATTCACCAGTAATGTCTGTTGACTTAGTTACTTCAGTGTCGTTCCAGTTGTACGCTAAGCTGAATGTTGAGCTACCGCCTAACAAATCAGTTGAGTAGTTAGCTACTGCATCAATACCTTGCGTTGTTGTATCAAAGTCATTGGTGAAGAAGCTTACTTGCGCTAAGTTTTGTACGTTTGGCACGCCTGCTGCTTCAAGTGTGTCTTTATCTGCTTGACTTAATTCAATTTTATCTGATTGACTGATACGGTCATCTACTTGGATGTTGTAGTAGTCAACTGTGAAGAATAAGTCGCCAAGTGTCCATACTGCACCAAACGTGTAGCTTTGAGACTCTTCAGGTTGTAGCTCTGTACCACCTAATTGCACTGCAATTGGGTTTGTTGGTGGTAAAAGTGCCGAGTCAACAAGTACACCGCTGCTTAGGTTAGTTTGAACGTTACTTACGTTTGCTTGACCAACTGTTGGTGCACGGAAACCAGTACTGATTGAACCACGAATGTTCAAGTCTTCAGTTACGTGGTATTGACCCGTTAACTTGTAGTTAGTTGTTGAACCAAATGAATCATAATCTTCATAACGTAGTGCTAAGCCCATTAAGAAGTCTTCTGTGAATGGTGCTTCAACATCAACGTATGCAGCATAGTTACGACGTGTATACTCGCCCGCATCAGATGGTTTGAAACCAGGGAAACCATTTGAACCGATACCAAAACCTTGTTCTGTTAGTGGGCCAGCTGTGAAAGACGCTTCGTCACCAGAAACAACTGTGAATGTTTCTTCGTGCCATTCTAGACCACCGGCAACGTTTACATCGTAAGCTAAACCAAAGTCAAAACCTTTTGATAAATCAGCATTAAAGTTTTTCTCTAACTGTGAGTATTTACCTGGGCTGAAATCGCGCGGGCTTTCTGGACCTAATGACGCATTGATTGTGTCATAGATGAAGTAGCGTGATTCGTTGTAACCAACTGTACCGCTTAAGTCATAGTATGCACCTTCAAGGAAACCAGATGTGATTTCACCTTTAGTACCAATTGTTAATGCAGTATCTGTGATGTTACCACCGAAGTTAGGTGTAAAACCGCCCGGAAGCATTTCGTTAAACGCAAAACAGTCTGGGTTGTTAGCAACTTCATCGATGTATCTTTGGTTATCTAAAACGTTATCATCAATCATGATATCGGTAGGACAGTTACCGCTCATATCGCCAGTTAAATCACCAACAAGCAGTGTTTCACCGCCGTCATTTGAGTAAACACCTGGGCGAGTGTGTGGGTTACGATAGTAGAAACCACCACGTACATCACGCTCAGAGTAGTTACCAAACATGTAGAATTCAGATGAATTACTTAACTCAAGACCGATGTTACCAAAGATAGTAATATCATCATCAACTTCTGGCGCACCCCAAACTTGTGCTAACGAAGATACTTCAGGCACACCTGCGGCATCTAGTGCGGCTGCATCAGGGCGTTGTACTGAGCGGCTAGTCGCATCAGCTGTTTTATATTGGAAGCTTAAGTTAGCAAAACCACTATCGGTAAACGGTAGACCCACGTTACCAGAAATTTGCGTTGTATCGCCATCGCCTTCGTAGTATTCACCTTGACGTATTTCGAATGAGCCGCCTTCAGAGGCATCTTTTAATACAAAGTTCATTACACCCGCGATTGCATCAGAACCATACTGTGCAGCAGCACCATCACGAAGTACTTCTACTTGCTTTAAGGCAATACTTGGAATAACAGAGATATCGGCACCTTGAGCACCATCATTAATACCACCGCCTAAGAAAGCGATAACAGATGCACGGTGACGGCGTTTACCATTAACAAGTACTAAAGTACTGTCAGAAGGAAGGCCACGTAAGTTAGCTGGGCGAACAAGTGACGCAGCATCACTAATTGGGTTTTGGTGAACGTTAAAAGAAGGAACGGAGCCTTTTAAAAGCTCAAGCATATCGGTGTTACCACCTTTATCTAGCTCTTCACCACCAATGATATCAATGGGTACTGGTGAATCACCGATTGAACGTGGTGCTGAACGAGTACCCACCACGGCAATTTTCTCTACATTTTTGTTAACTTTCGTCTCTTCAGCTGCTTGCTCTGCAGCAACAACCGAACCCGACACAAACAGGCCTGCTGTTGTTGTCGCTAAAGCAAATTTAATTGCTTGTTGTAGCGCATTATTTTTGAATTTCATTCCGACTTCCCCAGTTAGAATAGTTATGATTATGTCACCAAATAAAGTATTAGAACCTGGTGTAAATCTCTTATACATCCTGTAAATAATTTTTGCAAATTGTTAATTTTATGTTGTTTTGTGGGTGTTTCTTTGTTTTTTGTCGTTCTTTTGTGGATTATCTTATTGAAAGTAAAGGGGATAATTTATTCTCGATATTGGATTTCAGCGTAAGAAAATATATAGATTATGCAAAAATAATTAGATAGAAGGCTTTTTTGGATGGTTTTTGAGCGGTTTTTGATTTGGAACGGTCTATTAAGCTTGTTGTGGATTATTGCTTAACCGCCATTGTTGCAGTTTTTCTCGGTATTCATCCCATACACATGGGCAACAGCTACCACCTCCACAACACTCATCTGAAGCTGGTTTTTTGGGTTTTGGCTCAGCTTGTTGTTTAGGTTGGTTCATTTTTAATACTGAAAAATAGTTACGAATAGAGTATTAAGGATAAAGTAAAATCTAATATAAGTAAATTATGCTTTGTGAACGTCGCATGCTGTGTGAAAATAACTAAATGCGATTATATAAAGTTATTCATCGAGCCCCATTTCGAGTGGCTAAAATTACCAAAAAGCGTCAAACATTACGTTTTAAGCGCGCTATGGTAGCACTCAAAATCGCACTTGCCCAAGAAAAGCAAGAAACAAAAGAAATGCTTCATATCTATAGACGATACACCCAAGGCCAAGCTACTAAAGAAGAGTTACATACTGCTAATGAGCAGTTTTTAGATATCTTAAAAGGGCTTGGTTTAGGTGTGTTTGCAGTTTTACCCTTTGCACCTATTACTATTCCTTTGGTTGTAAAGCTGGGGCAATGGGTGGGTGTCGATGTGCTACCTAGTTCATTCAATATTAATAAGTCAATTAAAGAGCTAGATCAACAAGTAGCAAAAGAAGAAAAAGAGAAACAAAACAAAGACTGATTAGGTTTTTTATCTGATTTTGCCTATACCTTTTGTATCAAGATATTGGTATGCTTAAATACCTTTTCTTTATATCGAGTCGTTTAATGAGTTCATTAATTCGCCATTCTTCTTCGGGAATTCCCCTGTCATTTATTGCTAAAGCTGACCTATCAACGTGGTTAACCGAGCAGCCGCAAGCCTTACAAAATTGGCTAACAAATTGTGATTTTAAAAACAAAGGCATGGCCTTAGTTGCTAATAATGAAACCGGCTCACTTGAGCATGTTTATTGTCTGGTAAATGATTTACAAGACTTTTGGTTAGCAGGTGACTTGTCAACAAAACTGCCAGCAGGTTGTTACCAAATACAAGGTGATGAAAAGTTTGTAGAGCAAGTAACACTGGGCTTTGTGTTAGGCGGTTACGAGTTTAGTGAATATAAAGAAAAACCTTCGCCACGCGCTACCCTTGCAATTAAAGACGAATCGTTAGTAAAGCGTTTATCTCAGTATGCAAGTGCAATTAATTTAGTGCGTGATTTAGTGAATACGCCTGCTGCGGATATGATGCCGCAGCATTTATCACAAGTAATGGCTGATTTAGCTGATACCTTTGATGGTGAGTTCAGTGAGTGGGTGGGTGATGAATTATTAGAGCAAAACTACCCAACGATTCATATGGTTGGTCGTGCGTCTGAGAATAAACCTCGCTTACTTGATCTACGTTGGGGCGCAAAAGATGCACCGCAAATTACCTTAGTCGGTAAAGGCGTGTGTTTTGATTCTGGCGGTTTAGATTTGAAACCAAGCTCTGGTATGCGCAACATGAAAAAAGACATGGGCGGTGCGGCACATGTTATTGGCCTTGCGCAGTTAATTATGGCTGCCAACTTACCAATTCGCTTACGTGTTCTGGTACCTGCGGTTGAAAATGCGGTTTCTCGAAATGCATTTAGACCGGGTGATGTGATCAAAACACGTAAAGGGATCACAGTAGAAATTGATAACACGGACGCTGAGGGCCGTTTAGTGCTGTGTGATGCACTTGCTGAAGCGCAAAATGATAACCCCGATCTTATCGTTGACTTTGCAACCTTAACTGGTGCTTGTCGTGTTGCGCTCGGTACAGAATTACCTGGCTTTTTCGCAAATAACCGTGAAGTGGCTAATAAACTGATGGATGCAGGTGAAAGCTGTCATGATCCTGTATGGCAACTGCCGTTATTTGATCAATACAAAGCATTATTAAAAAGTGACGTAGCAGATATTGCTAATTGTGCTTCCACTCCATTTGGTGGTGCGATCACCGCGGCACTTTACTTAAAAGAGTTCGTCGAGCCAAGTACGCCATGGGTGCACTTTGATGTGATGGCCTGGAACTTACGTGCATTACCGGGTCGTCCTGCAGGCGGTGAGGCACTGGGTATTCGTGCTGTGTTCAACTACCTACAAGATCGCTTCCAATAAGTTAAAGCTGGTAAAGCTCTAACGGTAAATCATCGGGATCGGCAAAAAACGTAAATTGCTTCCCGGTGATTTCATCCACTCTTATTTCTTCAACCGAAATGCCTTGTTGTTCTAAATAATGCTTAGATTTTGCAATATCGGCGACTTTAAACGCCAAATGGCGTAGCCCTTGTGCTTCTGGATAGCTTGGTCTCGGTGGCGCTCCAGGAAACGAAAAAAGCTCTATTTGGCTGCCATCAGGAAGTGCTAAATCTAATTTATACGAGTCACGTTCAGCGCGGTATTGTTCGTGAATGATTGGTAGCTTTAATATTTCATTATAAAAATGCTTTGATTTTTCATAGTTGCTACAGATGATTGCAGCATGATGTATGCCTAATAGATCCATAAATTAATCCTTTTATGCCCATAAAAAAACGCGGACTAAGCCGCGCTTCTCTATAAATGATAGGGGTATTACTCTGCCGCTTTACATGCTGCAACAGCCGGTGCAACCAGTTCAAGACCTGTTTTATCATACTCAGGTAGAGCTGCATCAGAAACCGCGATAGGTGTTACACGCTCGCCCCATTTAATGTAACTCGCCGCCCAAGTTAAACCAGCACCAAAGGCTGCTGACATAATGTTTGAGTTAGGTTTGATAAGGCCTTGCTCAACCGCTTCACAAATGGCAATCGCAATTGTTGCAGCAGACGTATTACCGTAATCGGCAATGTTCACCATGACTTTTTCGTCAGCTACTTTCAAACGTTGCTGAATAGCTTGGATAATACGTAAATTGGCTTGGTGAGGAACTAATACGTCAATGTCATCAAGCTCTAACTGCGCCTGGTTCAGCACGTCGTCACAAGCTTCGCTCATCCCTTTAACAGCACGTTTGAAGATTTCGCGACCTTCGAATAATAAGTTAGAAGGGCCAATTGGCTCGTACTTATTTAAATCGCTACCGAAGTTTTCGATATGCAGAATGTCGCGATCTTCACTGTCGCAACCTGTTTTAGTGGCAAGTAAACCTGATGGTGTGTCTGAGGCTTCTAATACCACGGCACCAGCACCATCACCGAATAATACAGCACTGTCGCGACGAGCCCAGTTGATGTACCACGTCATACGTTCAGCGGCAATAACGACTGCTTTTTTGATCATACCTGCACGAATTTGTGCCGTTGCTGCTTGTAATGCATATAAAAAGCCTGAACATGCAGCGTTTGTGTCCATTGCTGCAGCGCCAATCGCGCCAATGTTTTTTTGCACTAAAGAGGCCGTATTTGCCACCATGGTTGATGGTGTACAAGTCGCAAGAAGTACAAGATCAATGTCTTTACCATCAACACCAGCACAAGCAAGCGCTTGCTTTGCGGCAACGGTCGCTAAATCGGCAGTAGAAACATGGCTGACACGGCGAGATTTGATGCCTGTACGTGTTGTGATCCATTCGTCATTGGTATCAACAATATTGCTAATTTCATCATTGCTGATGCTTGCTGGTGGTATACATTTACCCCAGCCAGTAATTTGGGCATAAGACATAATGTGTTCTCTTTATGTGGTCAGACTTGTTAAATTTTCCCGAAGTTATATCAAAATTCACTTGTTAACACTAGTTCATTGCCGCGCTATGTCGTAAATAATGGCATTTACTCAGTATTTAAGTTAAACCTAGTATAAAAAAGAGGCGATTATGAAAAAAATAAATCTAAAAATAAGCACATTATCGGTACTATCTTTGTTATCTACGTTTGTGGTTAATGCACAAACCACCCTTATTCATGCAGGAAAGGTACTTGTTGGCACTGAACAGAGTGTTAAAGAGCAGCAAACGCTGGTTATTGAAGGTAATAAAATTGCTGCAATAAAAGCAGGCTACTTAACAACACAGCAGTTAGGCCTCAGTGATGCAGATGTTTTTGATTTAAAAAATCAGATGGTCTTGCCGGGTCTAATTGATATGCACGTTCATGTTACCTTTGAGCGAGATGCAACGCGTAACCCACATCAATGGGTCACTGAATACGAAGCAGATTATGCACTACGTTCTTTAAAATACTTAAAACGCACGGTTAATGCGGGTTTTACCTCTGTGCGCGACCTAGGTAGCAGCTATCAAGTTATCTTCCCATTAAAACGAGCGGTTGAGCGTGGCGACATTGTTGGCCCGCGCATTTTTGCAGCAGGTGATATGATCACACCGACCGGCGGCCACGCTGACATGCATGGCTATCGCCGTGATATTACCAAAGCGACAGAGGGTGGGGGCTTAGGTGTGTGTGATGGTGCTGACGATTGTACTCGTGCGGTACGCGATGTAATTAAAAGTGGTGCCGATGTGATCAAAATTACGGCAACAGGGGGTGTTTTAAGTAATACAGCGGCCGGGGTTAATCAGCAATTTACTGATGAAGAGCTCAGTGCCATTGTTAACACTGCTCATCATTTAGGCCGAAAAGTCACCGCTCATGCTCATGGCACAGAAGGTATAAAAGCAGCTCTCAGAGCGGGTGTTGATTCAATCGAACATGGCTCTTTTTTAGATAAAGACACAGTTAAATTATTTAAAAAGCAAGACGCGTATTTAGTTCCAACCTTACTCGCTGGCGCGACAGTAAAAGAAGAAGTGCTAAATAACCCTAATATGCCAAAAGCTATTGCTGAGAAGGTTGAATTTGTGGCGCCAAAAATGGAAGAGTCGTTTAAATTAGCATTAAAAAACAAGGTTAAAATAGCCTTTGGTACAGATTCAGGCGTATCTAAGCATGGTGATAATGCTAAAGAGTTCGAGTTATTAGTTAAATATGGCATGACACCAAAACAAGCAATTAAATCAGCCACCGTTGAAGCTGCTAAACTATTAGGTCAAAGTGATAACCTCGGTGACTTGAGTGTTGGTAAACAAGCAGATATTATCAGCGTTAATATGAATGTGCTTGATAACATTAATGAACTTAGTCAGGTTCAGTTTGTTATGAAGGGCGGTAAAGTGCTCAAACAGTAAGGGTTACTATGGGCGGTAAAATTAAAGAGACGTTATTTAATCATTTAATTGATGCTGAGCGGCAGCTACTTGAGCCAGAAGTTCGGCAATCTGCTGAAGCGCTTGATGCATTACTTGATGATGATTTTATTGAAATAGCTGCTGATGGTACGTCTTTTAATAAGTTCCAAGTGTTAACCCGTCTGCCAACTGAGGTAGTACCGCAGTTTTATAATCAACACTTTAAAGGTCGAATGCTCAGTGATGATATTGCACAGCTGAGCTATCAAGCAGCCTTTAGACGTTCTGCGCGGTCAGAGTTTAATTACTCCATTCGTATGTCACTGTGGCGTTTTAATGGTAAACAATGGCAAATGGTGTTTCATCAAGGAACGCCTTGTGCTGTTTTTACAATTTCAATGGACGATGATTAAGTTTTAAAGAGTCCGTTATGCAAACCGATCCGGCGATTAGTCGCCTACTAATTTTAAGAAGCGCCGCAATCGCCGTACAATTTGTTGCTGTTATTGCGGTGTACTTTCTATTTGAATACCAAATCCCCTTACTGCCTTTACTTGCTGTTATTTGTGTTGAAGCAATCTTTCAGCTGCTAAGTATATTCGCTTATAGAAAAGTAACCAAAGCCAGACCAGCCGCTGTACTGATGCAGCTGACAGCCGATTTACTGTTTTTAACGATTTTGCTGTCATTAAGTGGCGGGGCTACCAATGCATTTGTGTCGTTATTACTGTTACCGATAATGATCGCTGCGGTCTCTGTTAATGCGAAAGGGCTTGCTTATACCGCAGTGCTGGCAATCGCCGCTTATAGCTTTTTACTGATAAATATGCCTGAGCACACTATGCACCAAATGCAGATGACGCATCATTTTATTGGTATGTGGATTAACTTTGTTATTAGCGCCATTGTTATTGCTTTTGTTATTGGTACATTAAACAGTACATTGAGAGCAAGAGAAGCCACCATTGCACGAACTCGTGAGCAACAATTAAGGCATGAGCAATTATTAACGCTTGATGGCGCTGCTGCACAAGTAACGCACCAACTTGCAACGCCTATCGCAAACTTACAGCTGTTATTTGAAGAACTGAAAGAACAACGAGCTGATGACCCCATTGTACAAGAAATGGCTAAGCCATTAGCCCAGTGTAAAGAACAGCTTGCTCATTTTAGGTCGCTTTCAAATGCCTTAAGGACCGGTCAAACACGGCAAGTGATCAGCGCTGAAACACTACAAAGCACCATTCAAGATGCGATGACACTGCATTTTCCAGAGCAAAACTTACAGTGGCTAAATAACGCCCCTGATTGTTCGATTTTAAGTGATGCCATGCTGTTACCGGCTATTTTAAACTTGCTGCAAAACGCCGTATCGGCGAATAACCATAATCAGCAATACTGCGTAGAAGCTAAGTGGCACATAGATCAGCAAACAGTTTCATTGTCGTTACGTGATTTCGGTCAAGGTTTTAGCGAACAACAAATGGCATCATTAGGTGGCCAACTCATGCCAAGTAACAATGGTATGGGGATGGCAGTTATGCTTTCGAATGTGACTTTAGAGCGCTTAAATGGCTCATTAACACTAAGCAATCACCCACAGCAAGGTGCAATTGCGATGGTTAGTTTAAAAATTGTATGAAACTTTTAATTATTGAAGACGATGAAAATCTTGCCAGCACACTGGCAAGGCGTTTTACAAAACAAGGCTTCACATGTTCACTTGCTCATAACGCTGAGCAAGCTTTACAGCATATAACCACTTTTGAGGCGAGCCATTTTCTGGTGGATTTAAAACTCGGGGATGATAACGGCCTTGCGCTAATTAAACCCTTAAGAGAACAATTTCCTTCAGCTCGTATTGTGTTACTCACTGGGTTTGCCAGTATTGCCAGTGCAGTCGAAGCCATACGATTAGGTGCTGACGACTATTTACCAAAACCTGTCGATTTTAATTCACTTTTAAAAACAATCTTGGGAGACGCCGAGGTAAACCTATCACTTGAAGAATCAAAGCCAAACAAAATTATGTCGCCAGAGCGCCTTGAGTGGGAGCATATCCAACATGTTTTGCACAGTAACGATGGTAATATTTCCGAAACTGCGCGCCAACTGAATATGCACAGAAGAACATTACAGCGTAAATTACAGAAAAAACCAGTTAAGCAGTAAAGTGATTATTAACGTAAGTAAAATAATTAGAAGGCGTAAATCAGTACAGGATTGAATTCTAAATAGGTACAAAATTACGTGTTTTAAATTTGCTGCATCGCTGATCCTTAACTAAAGTCATGTTAAACCTAATCGTTGTATGAGTCTGGTGTATGCATTTTTATCAACTTAACTTTTTCGCAATTTTTTTTGCAGGTCTTGCTTCATTCTTATTGGGAATTGTCTGGTATTCACCTTGGTTATTTAAGCGTATTTGGATGGAGAGCTGTGGTCTAACTGAGTTAGATTTGCAACAAATTAATCCATTTAAAGTTTTTGGTAGCAGTTTAATTTTATGCTGTTTGATCTCATTTAGCTTTTCATTATTTGTTGGGCCCAATGTTGCTGTTGGGGTAGCTGTTGGTACAGGTTTTATAATTGGTTTATGTTGGGTAAGCCTTGCTATAGGCATAGGCTACATATTCGAGCAGCGGCCGTTAAAACTGTTTTTGGTAAATTCAGGTTATGCTATTTTACAATTTTCATTAATTGGCTTGGTTTTGGGTCTCTGGTCATAGCGTGATAGCATGCACTTTTTGAAATAATGAATGGATTAATGGCAAAACCAAATAAAAAAGGGCCAACTAAAACGGTCGATATTTTTTGTTCACAATGTAAAACGCAGTTATTTAAATACCGTAAAGGTGGAAAAGGCGCGTTGGTTAAATGCTTTGTTGAACGGATTAGCCAAGATTTTACCAATGACACCGGTATTTGCCCTGACTGCCAACGCCCATTTGCCCGCCAGACCATGATCCGTGGTACTCCAGCTTTAAAAATAATCGGTGGTAAGGTGACACATAAATAGAATTAGAATACGGACATTTATCCTCGTTTCTTACTCATGCTCTGATACTATTGACCGGTTTGCTGTTTCAATGAATGAAAACAACCCTCCCCATGGATTGGGCCAGTTGTATGGGTATAAACATATGAACAAAATGGACTCACGCACGTGATAGCACTTTTATTTGATATTATTGGCATGACAGGCACATTCTTAGTGGTTGGTGCTTTCTTTTTACTACAACTGAATAAAGCATCGCCAACCGGCCTTGTGTATAACATGATGAACTTAACGGGCGCAATTCTGTTACTGATCAGTCTTTGTTATAACTTTAACCTTGCTAGTTTTGTTATTGAGATTTTCTGGATAGCGGCGTCACTTATTGGATTATATAAGTACATCAAAGCAAAGCGTACTGGAAATGTTGAAACAGCTTAATTAAGCTTGGCTCATTAAAACAGACGTTTTTAGAAACCCATTTACAGTTGAAAATGGGTTTTTTTGTCGCTATTTAAGAAAACTTTATAAACTAAAATTATAAAAACATTGCAAGCTTACCAATCTTTTGTATTAATAGTGTAAACATGGTGTTGCTTTTGCAACACGGGCTATAAGTACAGGTATCGCTTACCGTGGATCTTTTCAGATGTTCAGCACTTTTTACTATTGCAGTTGCCTCAACCTCGCCAGTGGTTGCAAACGCGGCTGAAGAGCAAGACTTATTCTCTTTAAGTTTTGAAGACTTACTTAATGTTCAAGTCGATATAGCAAGTAAAACCAACGAAACTTTATCATCAGTCCCTTCTACAATAAGTGTTTTTAGTCGTAAGCAAATTCAAGCATTAGGGGTTGATAACGCCTACGAAGTGATGAATTTTGTGCCTGGTATGCAATCAACTCGAGGTGATTGGGTAGGGGCGGTGCCTAAAGATCATGCTCGGGGCGTTTATCTAGATAGCGGTAATGTTTTGGTGATGATAAATGGTGAGCGAATAAATGAATCATCATTTGGTAAGGCTTCTGTTTATTTGCCTTACATACCTGTGGAAGTTATCGAAAAAATAGAGTTTATTCGCGGCCCTGGGTCAGCACTTTATGGCAGTAATGCATTTTTAGGTGTTATGAACATTGTTACGTCTAAAGAGCGAAATGCACTGCAATTTGTAGTTGGTAACAATGGCCGATACGGTGCAACAGGTCAGTTCAACAGGATATTTAGTGACAATACACGTATTTTTGCAAATTTCGCTTATGAACAAAAGGACGGTGAAAGTTATCCGCAGGGGGTCAAAGATCCACTTGAGGCAATTTATCTAGACGCAGGTATTGATTATAAAAAACTGCAATTACGTGCCCGTTACAACGAAACCTCTCTTGATGAATTTTTAAACCTCGCTGGATATTCTAAGCAAAACCAACATAACAGTGATAACACCTTTGTGGGAATTAAATACAACTGGATCAATAACGATAAGTTAAAGCTAGATTCTAGTTACTCATTCACAAAGCATAATATTTCAAGTGCAGGGTTAATCGCTACATTTGACGATATTCCAGACTTTCTCGTTGGCCCTGCGTGGCAAACAACTGACAGTAAATTCGAAACTGAGTTAAGTTATCAATTCGATAACCAATGGCAGCTTGCTGCGGGAATTGAATACTCAGAAGCTAAGCAAACTGAAGCAGGAGTTCGCACGTCTTATTATGATTTCGATTCAGAGCAAATAATTATCGACCCTGCCTTTGAACAGCAAGGGATCGTGTCTGTGATGGACTTTCCTGAGTTTTCGTCACTTAGGTTTACATTCGAAACCTTGAGTGCTTATGGGCAGCTAAAAATACCATACTCAGATGCACTTACTTTATTTATTGGCGCACGCTATGACGATGTGAAGGACATTGACAGTAAACTTTCTCCACGTCTTGCGGGTGTCTATAAAATAAATTCAGAGCATACTGTTAAGCTGCAATATGGTGAATCGTTTAGAACACCGGTTACCAATGAGCTGTTTTCAAATGATGATGTGACAATAGGTAACCCATCGCTTCGCTCTGAGTCGATTAAAACCACTGAGCTTGTTTGGCATTATAAAACCTCAGAGTTACAAGCTAATGCAGTGCTTTTTTATAATGAACTTAATGATTTTATAAATATTGAGCCAACATTATCAGATGATGCATTGTTTACCTTTACAAACTCATTCAACACCCAAAACAGTGGTATCGAGCTTGATAGCACTTGGCAATCAAGTAAAGATTTTTCGATTACAGGCACTTATACGCAATACTTTGAAGATCCAATCAATGCGAGCTTTAAGCGCTTTGCAAGCATAATCAGTAGTTATAACTTATCTGATTCATGGCAGGTGAGCTTAAACTTATTGTGGCGCGATACAGTTGAAGTAAGCTCAGATACAGGTGCTCACTTTAAACAATCTGCTTACAGCTTATTGGGTGGTAGTTTAAAATGGCAGTTAAACAACAACAGCCAACTAATGCTAAAAGCAGAAAATTTGTTAGGAAAAAAATACAACGCATTTGATCCTCGCATTGACAATGGCGCAGTCGCTGGTACAACTGAGGAATTATCGTTACACTACCAATTCAATTTCTAGTAGTCCTGTTCGTAAGGTTTGAATGTCGTCATTAAGTAAAAAATTTATTGCAGCAGGTGTATTGCTAATAATGCTGTTAATATTAGTTTTTTATCTCGGTAGAAGCCATGATTACGAACAAGCTCAGCATCAAAGTCAAACACAAGCTACTCAGCTAAGCCATTATATCGCAAGTGAATTAGCACGATTTAAAACCATACCTAGCTTAGTAAGTGCCAATGATTTGGTAAAATCATTTATTGTCGAAAAAGGTGCTGGTGGAGATGCGGTCAATGATTATCTTGAAGATATTCAACGAGCGAGTGGGGCTTCAGATGTTTACGTAATGGATTTGTCAGGCACTGTTTTAGCAAGTAGTAACTGGCAAGTTGACTATACTTTCTTAGGAAGTAATTTTGCTTTTCGGCCGTATTTTTATTTAGCCAAACAAGGTGAAAAAGTTGCTTATTTTGCTTTGGGTATGCGCTCTAGTGAGCGAGGCTTTTATTTTTCTGAGCCGTTATTTTATCAAGGCGAGGTGGTTGCGGTAGTGGCACTAAAAGTTAATGCCAAAAAATTTGAACAAGACCGCCAGCTACTCAATGCATCAGACACTTCACATTTCTACATTGCTCTTGAAGACAACGTTATTGTTATGTCTGATGTAGCTGATTGGCGTTTAAAGTCACTTAAGCCCCTTGATAATGAACAAATGGCTGCATTAGTTAAATCGCGCCGATATCTGTCACATAAACCCACTTTACTGCCCTATACCCATAAGCCTCTAAATGAACAAACCATACTGCAAAAAGTTTTATTAAACGGTAAGCAATCGCGCTTTATTAGTGCTGTTGAAAGCATTGATATCATTAACGCCAAAGCGAGTGTGTTGGTGGATGTGACGAATGTCGAGCTTGCACAAATCCCTAGGCTTCTTTGGTTTAGTGTGTTTTATGCTATTGCGGTAGTACTTATTCATACGGCAATGGTACGTTTTGCTGGTTATAAAAAGCTTTTGTTTTCTAGGCACAGTCTTGAGCAAGAGGTTATAGAGCGTACTCAGGCTCTCGAAAAGGCTCAAAAAGCGCTGATCCAAACAGCTAAACTTGCGACTATTGGTCAGTTAAGTGCAGGCATTAACCATGAAATCAATCAGCCATTAAGTGCCATGAATACCTACTTAGTGAGTGCAAAAAGGTTACTTATCAAAGGAAATATTGAGCAAGCCAGCGAAAATTTAGTCTTGGTGCAGTCGTTAATAGAGCGTGTACACAAAATTGTTGCACAGCTAAAGCATTTTAGTAAACCGGCACAAACTCAACTGAGACAGCAAAGCCTAGCGAGTATGTTAAAAAATGCTTTAATGATTGCAAGCGCACAGTTAAAGCAAGATGATATCGAAGTAAAAGCTGCAGATATTGATGCAAACATAACAGTATGGGTCGACAGCGTTAAGTTTGAGCAAGTCTTGGTTAACGTGATCACTAATGCCAGCCAAGCAATGAGTGAATCTGACAAACGCGAACTGAGCTTTGAGCTTGAACTGTTTGACGACCGAGTAAAGCTATCAATTCTCGATACTGGCCCGGGTATTGATCAACATGCATTAGGTAATATTTTTGAGCCATTTTATAGCACTAAAACCAGCAATGGTTTAGGCCTGGGCTTGTCTATTTCAAGGCAAATAATCGACTCATTTAATGGCCGCCTAACGGCCCATAATCGCCCTAAGGGCGGAGCACAATTTATTATAACTTTACAAACTAACAAGGAAACATCATGAGTGAAGTTGCAGCGACCTGTGATCAGGTAATCGTTATCGATGACGAAGCGGTGATCCGTGATTCATTGAAGCAGCTCCTTGAGATTGAAGGTTATCAAGTTCAGTGTTTTAGTGAGCCTACAGCGGCACTTTCAAAATTAAGTCGTCGCTTCGAAGGTATTGTACTAAGCGACATAAACATGCCAAAAATGGATGGCTTGGCATTTTTAGAGCAAGTTAAAGCCTTTGATAGCGAGCTACCCGTTATTTTTCTTACCGGCTTTGCTGATGTATCTGTAGCCGTTAAAGCCATGCAGCTTGGTGCTTATGATCTATTTGAAAAGCCGCTAACTGAGCAGTTATTAGACTGTATTGCGCGCGCTTCAGAAAAACGTGCTTTAGTGATGGAAAACCGAGCCTTAAAAATTGCTGTAGAGAAAACCTCTGCACCCGGTGTGCGTATTTTGGGTGAAACCGAACAAATGCAACAAATGATGCATTTACTTAATGCGGTAATCGATACGCCAGCAGATGTGCTAATAGAAGGTGAAACAGGCACGGGTAAAGAGTTAGTTGCTCGCTATTTACACGATCAAAGTAATCGTTCAGCGGCTAATTTTGTTGCTATAAACTGCGGCGCAATACCTGAGCAACTTATTGAAAGTGAGCTTTTTGGTGCAGCCAGTGGTGCATACACAGGGGCGACACAATCTCGCCAAGGTAAGTTTGAATTTGCCAAAGGCGGCACTGTCTTTTTAGATGAAATAGAGTCTACGCCTGCGAGTTTACAAGTAAAGTTGTTGAGGGTGCTTGAAGAGCGCAAAGTAACCCCTGTAGGCGACAACCACGCCATTGATTTAGATGTACGTATAGTTGCTGCTACCAAAGTTGACTTAATGACACTAGTCGAAGCAGGGGAGTTTAGAGCCGATTTATATTACCGCTTAAACTTAGTGAAAGTGAGCATCCCGGCATTACGCGATAGAAAAGCTGATATTCCACTGCTTTTTAAACACTTCAGCTCGATAGCGGCGACACGTTTTCATAAGCCGCCTGCGCCATTGAGTAGTGAAGCTAAACAACGACTCCTTGCTTATGACTGGCCGGGTAATGTGCGAGAACTAAGAAATCAGGCCGAACGTGCGGTATTGCTAGGTTCTGATCTGGCTTTTGCTTCTTATAGCGACACAAATAATCAAAATGAACTTGCTCAGGATTTAAGTCTTGCCGAAAAGATTAGTTTTTATGAGCAATCACTTATCGAAGAAGCGCTCGAGCGTAATAACGGCAGCATAAAAGAGACTATGGCTACATTACAAATTGCTCGTAAAACCCTTTACGACAAGATGACCAAGTACGGTATTAATCGCGAAATGTTCAAAGACTAAGCAACTCTCTCACATTAAACTCTTCACAATGGGTGGAACTGGTGACAGCACACTTTTAAAAATGTGTGGATATCCACCCATAAAAAACAGCCTCTTTTACGTCAGCAAAGTTAATTTACTGTTATTTAAAAGCTTTTTTGAAATTATCTAAGTTGGCAACCAACTTGCCTTAATAGTTAGGAACAACAATTTGAACCTAATAAGGGGCGCATAATGACAACAATATTCACTCATACAAAAACACGCGTAGCAGCGGCTGTGATTTTAGCGAGCACAGCTGGCTCAGCAATGGCAGCAGACTACGCGGTATACGGTAAAGCAGAAGTTCAAATAGCAAACACAGATACAGGCGTTATGCGCTATGCAGATGAAGGTACGCAAATCGAAGCACCTTTTTCTCGTATTGGTATTAAAGGTAGTCACAAACTAACTGAGTCACTTAAAGCAGTATTCAAATACGAAGTACAAGTAAAAGGCTTTGAGCATGATGATACAAATGAGCCATTTTCAGCTCGTAATACTTACTTAGGTCTTGCAGGCGATTTTGGTGAAGTGGTTGTCGGTCGTAACGACACGCGTTTTAAATATTCAGAAGGTAAAGTAGACGGCTTTAACGAAACCCAAGCTGATATCGCTCAGTTGATCCCGGGTCAAGACCGTATCGGCGATACCATTACTTACAGCTCAAAAACGTATGGTGGTGCATCACTTGCGCTAACTTATGCACCAAAAGATGACAGTAGCAACGATGAAGATGGTTTTGCGGCAACGGTTATTTATGGTGACCGTGCATTAAAATCTAAAGACTACTATGTCGCTATCAGTCATGTTGATGCGCTGAACAAGTTAACAGCAAGTCGTGTGGTTGCCGCATGGAAACATGAAAACCTACAGTTAGCGGGTTTATTCCAGCGTAGCGAATCTACCGATGGTACGAAAGAAGGCAATGGCTATGCAATTAGTGCAAGCTATGCAATCGATAAATGGGTACCTAAACTGCAATACGTTAAAGACGACTCAAAGATTCGCCATGCTGAAGAAGGTAAACAATGGACAGCAGGTGTTGACTATGTGTTCGATAAACAAACCACTGCTTACTTATTCTATACTGATTTAGATTTAGAACTTGAATCAGATAACAGCGTTGCACTTGGCCTTAAATACAAGTTCTAAGGAGTCGGTATGTCATTAGTAAATCAAACAAAAGATGGCTCACAGCCACGCCCATTAATGAGCACAGTGATGTTACTGCTAGGCCCATTAGTGATGTTATTAACTTGCTTAATTGATCCACCAGCGGGTATGAGTGTATCTGCATTACGTACTGCAGGCCTTGCATTTTGGATGGCTTCTTGGTGGGTAAGCGAAGTTGTGCCAATTCCTGCTACGTCTTTATTGCCACTGGTTATATCACCTCTTGCTGGCATTGCAGCAATCAAAGGGGTCGCGTCACCTTATGCACACCCTTTGATCTTTTTATTCTTAGGCGGCTTTTTGATCTCAATCGCGATGGAGCGTTGGGGTTTACACAAGCGTATTGCACTTAATACCATGCTTCGTGCTGGTACTAAGCCAAGCCTACAAATTTTAGCCATGATGTTAGTAACGGCATTTTTATCAATGTGGATGTCAAATACAGCGACTGCTGTGATGATGTTACCGATTGCAATGTCGATTACTATGTTGGTTAAACAGTCTAACCCAGATAATGACCAATTTGGTAAAGCATTGTTATTATCAATTGCCTATGGTGCTAGCATCGGTGGTATCGCAACCTTAATCGGTACGCCACCAAACGCATTAATGGCTGCATACCTATCAGATAGCTACAAGATTGATATTGGCTTTGCTGAGTGGATGAAAGTAGGTGTACCACTTGCGACAGTTATGCTTATTTTATGCTGGGTGTGGTTAACTAAGTTTGCTTATAAAGTTGATACACAATGTGCAAAAAGTGCAAGCAAAGACACTAAATCTTTATTCTTGTCACAGTTACAAGAGTTAGGAGCTATGCAGCGCGCTGAAAAAGGCGTAGCTGTTGTATTTGCTTTAGCTGCAGTATGCTGGATTTTTAGACCTATGATTGCTGATTTCTCTGGCCTTAAAATTTCTGATACGGGCATAGCGATTGCTGCAGCATTGATGTTATTTGTGTTACCAGCAAATAAAGGCGATGGTGAACGAATCCTTGATTGGGAAAGTGCAGCTAAAGTGCCGTGGGGCGTGTTGCTACTATTCGGTGGCGGTTTAACACTAGCTGCACAAATCAAGTCGTCTGGCCTTGCTGAATATATTGCCCATATGATCGAGGGCGCAAGCGCTATTCCGTTAGTTTTAAGTGTTTTAGCGGTAACGGCTCTTATTACATTCTTAACAGAAATAACCAGTAACACAGCCACAGCTGCAGGTTTCTTACCACTATTAGGCCCAGTTGCTGAGTCAGTATTTGGTACACCGCTTGTGTGGGTCATTCCTGCTGCAATTGCATGTAGCTGTGCGTTTATGATGCCAGTCGCGACACCACCAAACGCGATTGTGTTTGGATCAGGGCAAATTCAAATGCGCGATATGATCCGTTCTGGGTTCGCACTTAACTTAATAGCTATTGCCATGATCACCTTAGTAACAATGACTTTAGCAGCGAGTGTATTTGCTTTTTAAATGTAAAAATTAATGAATACAGAACAATAGTTTCAACTCTTACCAACCACTCACAGCGCTCTTTATGGGCGCTGTTTTTATTTGCTCTCGATTTTATTCATCGTTATAGTTGTTTAAACCTTTTTGATGAGTACTCGTTTTGGTCGATCTAGATTCACAATTACAAGAACAATATTATCAGCTGAACGATGCATTTTTAGCTGAACCTTACTTACCAATAGATATTAGAATAAAGCTTCTAAAACGCGTCAAAGCAGCGCTTATTGAGAACGAACAGGCTTTAGTGAATGCTTCAAGTAAAGATTTTGGATACCGTACAGCTTTCGATACTGTACTAGGCGATATTTTCCCAACAGTTAAAACAATCAGTGATGTGATTAAGCGTTTGCCAAAGTGGGCAAGAAATGAATCTCGTGGTGTTGGACTTAGTTTATGGCCTTCGTCTGCACATATCAGTTATCAGCCGAAAGGGGTTGTAGGCATCATTGCCCCATGGAATTATCCAATTCAACTTGCGTTAGTTCCTGCCATAACCGCATTAGCCGCAGGCAATCGCGTAATGCTAAAGTTAAGCGAATATACACCTCACACTAACGCAGTTATAAAAACGATTTTGGCTGATGAATTGAAAGAGCATTGTATCGTGATTGAAGGCGAAGCAGAACTTGCTGCAAAATTTTGCCAACTTCCTTTTGCTCATATGCTGTTTACTGGTTCAACCGCTGTCGGCCGTAAAGTAATGCAAAGTGCTAGTAAAAACCTTACCCCAGTGACGTTAGAGCTAGGTGGTAAATCGCCAGTAATTGTTCTTGATGATGCAAATATCAAAGAAGCAGCGAAAACAATTTTATTTGGTAAATTGAACAATGCAGGGCAAATTTGTGTTGCTCCTGATTACGTATTTGTTCCAAAGCGCCTTGAACATCAGTTGGTAATGCAGCTTTGTGATATTTACCGAAAACATTTTAAACAAGGTGTTGAAGGTAAAAACCTAACTTCAATTATCTCCGAGAGTCAATACCAGCGATTAGCTGCTTATTTAGTTGACGCAAAAGACAAAGGCGCGCAAGTATTTGAGCCGATAGAAGGTCATCAAGTTGATGAACTAAAACACCGTATGGGCTTGCACATTTTAACGCAAGTGAATGATGATATGCGCGTCATGCAAGACGAGATCTTTGGCCCCTTACTGCCCATTATCGGTTATGAGTCATTGCAGCAGGTGATTGATACGATCAATGGTGACTCATTACCTCTTGCTTTGTATATTTTGGGGCACGATAAAGAGAAAATCAGTAAATTAAGCACATCAATCAGAAGCGGTACATTAGCAATTAATGATGTATTGATGCAGGTAACAGCAGATCAGCTACCGTTTGGTGGTATTGGTGAGTCAGGGATGGGGCACTATCATGGCATTGAAGGTTTTAAAACCTTTAGCCATGCACGAAATACCTTGGTATCCGGTAAGTTTAACCCTCGCACTAGCTTATTGCTAAAACAAAATAAGTTGCTGATCAAACTATTAAAATGGCTGTACTTGCGCCCTTAAGCGCAAGTACGAAGTTTATTTATAGACGACCGTCAGGTGCGTATAAACCAGCCTGTATTTTTGCATAAATGGCATCTGCTTTTTCTTTAGCAGCTTCAATTTCTGCAGGCATCATACTTCGCTCATCAAGCTTACGGCTATGGCTTGCATCCATGTTGCCGTTGTATTCAGCAATGGTATTCCAAATGTATGATTTTTCGAGATTTTTAGGAACTCCCAACCCTTCGTAATACATTAAAGCCATGTTGAATTGCGCAAGAGTAAAGTTATTTGCAGCCGCCTTTTGGTACCAACTAAGCGCGGTACGGTAATCTTGAATTACCCCTTCGCCATTGGCATACATAACCCCTAAATTAAACTGTGCCGCTGGATGGTTTTTTTGTGACGCCATTTCATACAATGAAATGGCTTTTTCTTTATCAAGTTTGACACCTTTACCTTCTTGATAAAGTACACCCAATGCGAACATTGAATCAGCATGCACTTTCTTTACTGCTTTTTCGTACAACTCTGCTGCTTTACGATAGTCTCGTTGCACACCAAAGCCACCTTCGTACATTTTAGCAAGCTCATACATTGCAGGGGCATAACCTCTGTCTGCAAGGTAATTAAATTCATGAAGCGCTTCTTCAAAACGTCCTTCATTTGCCGCTAATTGGGCATCTTCAAGACTGGCATTTGCTAAAGGTGACAAGATTAACGTGCTAGCGAGCAATAGTGATTTAAAATTAGGCTTGATCATAGTCTGCCTCCAAATGTGTGTTAGGTATCAATAACAAAGCATTGAGCTATTGATAAAATGCCTTGCCAAACAGCCTCAGAGCAAAACATCACTTTTAGTTTAGCCCCAACAGCTGCAAATGCCCAATTTATAGACAGCGGCAAGCTTTGCAATTAACAAGTAGGCTTAAGATACAGATTTTCCAGAAAAATTAAAGAAATAAAAAAAGCCCTTAGCGGGCTTTTTCGTGTCATATCTACCGTCACCGATATGAGCAATGTAGCAAGTAAAGTGTAACGTTTTATGTCTATGTTTGGGTCGAGGAAACAGATGACAATCAAGAGTTACATCTTGAACTAACTTGGTAAAACAGCATCAAAACCTTTAACAGTATGATGTTGCTGTGAGAATAGTCTAGCGAACCAAGTTGTTGATAACGATTATTACTTAGGTTTAACCGTTCGTCAATACTCAAATGATAATTAATTTCATTTAATTTGGTTGCTGAATTTTTGTTCTTAGTGGTAAGTTTACTTTGTTTTGAAATAGGATTTGAAAAAACTACAATGAAAAAGCTATCAAAGTATCTAATAGTATTTAGTTTATTGTTTACAGCAGCAGGGTGTTCTCCGAGCTTTACTTACAATAATTTAGGTTGGTTATCAGGGTTTTGGATTGATGATTATGTTGACCTTAACAGTGACCAGGCTGATAAATTTGAGCATATTGTCAAAGCCAGCCGAGATTGGCATCGAGAAACACAACTCCCCTTATATAAACGCGACCTTGAAAATTTAAAGACCATGTTAGATAAGCAAGTTGACCATAACGAGCTTAAAGCACACTTTGTACAAGCGAAGCAGCACTGGCAAACATTGATTAATAAAATTGAGCCTGAACTTATCGCTTTAGCGAATTCACTTTCTTATAAGCAGCGCGTAGAGTTTGTTGCTGCACTGCAAGAAAACATTAATGATGAGTACAAAGAACACGAAGAAAGATCGCCTGAGCAACATAAAAAAGAACGTTTAGAAGAAAACCTTGAAAACTATAAAGAGTGGTTCGGTAGCAAACTCACTGCGCAGCAAAAAACACTCATAGAGAGTTCATCAAATTCTCGAGTCAGTACATTTTTAATGTGGATGCAGTACAAACAAAGGCGTTTAGATGCATTAAAAACGTTATTTATGCAAAAGCAAAAACCAACAGACTTTGATAGCCAGTTGGCAGTCATCATTAATAATCGCTTAGCTTTTATGAGCGACGAGTTAATTGCAGCCGATGATAAAAATCTCGATAACTACGTTAATTTGTTAGTGGAACTAAAACCTACATTAACCGATAAACAGCGTCGTAACGTTCGCGATGAGTTTGATGAGTTAATCGAAGAGGTAAGTGACTTGATTGATGATTAATGGGCTAGATGTGTTTGCACGTGATATGAAATCGATGGCAGCTAGCAGCTTATGTTTTGAAAATAAAAGTTAGTAAGTATCAGTTTTTCAAGATTTTATGTTAATAAACGTAGTTTAATGAGGGTTCGCTTAATAATTTGTTCCTAATTTTTTAATTTGGAGTTAAAATCTAGTCACTAGAATAATAACGAGAAACTGAATGGATATTGGTGCGCTAAGAGGCACTCAAGCTTTACGTAATAACGTTCTTAAATGGATGGGCTTTTGTCTAGGTGTTTTAGCGGGCGTGTTCGCGGTTTTTAATCTATTTATAAATGACTTTGTTGTTCTAGGTGCGTTAGAAGTCGTTTTTGCTTCGTTTTGTTTTTATATCTTTTTCTATACCCGAAAACGTAATGCTCAGCTCTGGCAATCACTTACTCTGTGTTTGTTTTTAAGTTTACTCATTACATTAGGTACTTACTTAAGCAGTATTAAGAGTTTACTTTTTATCTGGACATGTTCATTGCCTGTATTGTTCTATCTATTACTTGGTAAGCAATATGGGCAAGTGTTGTCTTTGATGGTTGCACTATTACAAGCACTGATTTTATTTAGTAAATCAAGTCTTGAACCTCTCAATAGTGTTAATTTTTTACTCAATTTTTCATTTACATATATCTGTATTTGGGCAGTATCTCACACCTTTGAAAATAGTCGTGCTGAATATGGACAGCGACTTGAAAACTTAGCCTTGCTCGACCCTTTGACTGGCGCGGGGAACCGCTTGGCAATGACCCATTATTTTGAAGTTGAATTAAAAAACAAAAATGGCTTGTTTATCTTAATGCTCGACCTTGATTATTTTAAGAATATTAATGATCAGTATGGCCATGATGTTGGCGATCGCATTTTGATTGAAGTAACCAGTTTCTTTAGGCAACGCATTAGTAAAGGCTATGTATTTCGTATTGGCGGTGAGGAGTTTGCTATCTTCTTACCCAGTAGTGACCCAAGAAGTGCTTATGAATTCGCAGATATGCTGCGCGAGCACTTATCAACCACTATCCACAATATTGATGAGCAAGTAATTAATCTGACCATTAGTATTGGTGTTGCTTGCTACATGCCAAATCAAACCCTGAAAAACTTTATTAAACGTGCTGACGATGCGCTATACCAAGCAAAGCAGCAAGGACGAAATAAAGTTGTAACAGCTTATGAGTTGAGCCAAGAGTCAATTGAGCATAATAAAGCGAGTTAGCGTTTATAAATTTAGCTTTTGTACATGGTGTCGAAATCAGGGATGTTTGCCTCCCAAATAGGAATATCTTTGCCTATGTATTCACGCATAGCATCAAAGAATAAACGCGTTCTTACTGGTAAGTCTCTGTGTGGGTAAACAGCATACACCGCGCTGTAATCGAGTAATTCCATATCGGTTAAAATGGGTACGAGATCGCCTCGCTTAACTTCATCGTCAAGAATAAATGCCGGCGCCAAAACATACGCATTGCCTGAAATAGCTTTCATTAAAAGTACTTCTGCATCGTTCGCACGAAAGACGCTTTTAATATTTTGCTCAATAATATCGCCATCGGCATTACGATAACGAATTCCGCTGATGCGTTTACTTGGGCTTGAATAGCTAGCAGCGGGTAGCTCTTTTAAATCTTCAACCTGTTTTGGCATACCGTAAGTTTCAATAAATTCCGGTGAAGCCAACAGCAACATACGGTTGCGGGCAATTTTACGGGCAATAAATGACGAGTCTTTTGGTTCGCCAACACGAAAAGCTAAATCATAGCCTTCTGATACTAAATCAATCAGCCTGTCGTCTAAACGAAGTTCCACCTCAACTTGCGGAAAGCGTTTTTGAAAGTCGTTAATGACTGGTTGAATATAGCGTTTACCAATAATACTTGATGAGGTAATTTTTAACGTACCACGGGGTTCTTGGTGGTAATTTTCAGCAAGTCTGACGGTATCTGATAACAAATCTCTCAGTTCAGCTGCTTTTTTTACCATTTCAGCACCAGCGGCAGTCAACGAAAAAGAACGTGTAGTACGATTTAGTAAACGAACACCTAATTCATCTTCGAGGCGGCTAATTTGTTTTGAAATAACTGAGCGATCTATATTTCTAGATTCGGCGGCTTTGGCAAATGAGCCTCGTTCAATTACTTCAAGCAACATTAATAAGCGGCTGGTGGTATCCATAGCAGTTCCTTAAATTCTATTGGTGCAATTCTGGCATTAATGAATTTAAAAATCTATCATTTTTATCCACTAATTAGTTGCGTAACATTGTCTCCTATCTAAATACAGGAGAGTCGTTATGAACAAATCTATTCTTGCAGTGGCAGTGACCATTGCGAGCTTAACGTTGGCAGGATGTGGTAGCGAAGCTAGCCAATCAGCGCAACAGCAACAATTACAACCTATCGATGTAGCGCAAGTACTTGTAAAGCCAGTACAAAATTGGCACACCTACACAACGCGTTTAGAGGCACCGCAAGAGGTTGCACTTATGCCGCGTGTTTCAGGTGTGATCGATAAAATTAACTTTAAAGAAGGTGACAGTGTTAAAGAAGGTGATTTGCTTTTCACCCTTGATGCACGCCCTTTTGCAGCAGTAGTAGATAGCTTAAAAGCGCAGATAGAGAGCGCCAAGGCCGCATTAGAGCAGGCTAAAAGTGAAGCAAAACGTGCAGAGCGCTTAACTGAGCGTAAAGCAATTTCAACGGAGCAAGCGGAGTCTCGTAAATCAACGCTAAGACAACGCGAAGCGCAATTGCTAGCGCTACAGGCTGAACTTACGGCCGCAGAGCTTGATTTAGAATTTACTCAAGTGCGTTCACCCATTGATGGCGTTGTATCGCGTGCGAATATTACCAAAGGTAATAACGTGCTTGCTGGTCAAAGCGTGTTAACAAGCATTGTTTCAAACCAGCAAATGTATGCTTATTTTGATATTGATGAGCGTACATGGAATCAATCTTTTACTGATGTGACAGCGCAAAGTGAACAAGCGGTTGTGATGCAAAAAGTGGGTCAAACCAGCTTTAACTACAATGGCAAAATCAACTTCATTGATAACCAAATTAATGAAACTACCGGCACTCTTCGTGTGCGTGCGGTGTTCGAAAACGATGAACAACAATTACGTGCGGGCTCATTTGCACGTATTAAGCTTGCTGCCAATAAAGTAAGTGAAAAAGTCATTGTGCCTGAGCGTGCAATTGGGACTGATTTAAAGAATCGCTTTGTACTCACTGTGGGTGAAGGCAATGTTCTTGAATACAAATTAGTAACGGTGGGTGAGCGTTACGGCAGTTTACGTGCGATTACATCAGGACTAAACGAAAACGATGTGATTGCTGTGAATGGCCCGGCGCGTGTTGGCCCTGGTATGCCAATTTCACCAAACACAGTCACAATCAATAGTGACGGAATTGCATTTACTCTTTCAAATAATCACTCAGATTTGGTTGCTAAACAGTAGGTCAAAATGAAATTTTCACACTTTTTTATCCAGCGACCCATCTTCGCAGCGATGCTGTCGCTTATATTTCTCATTGCAGGGGCAATTTCGCTATTTCAATTGCCAGTGAGTGAGTACCCTGAGGTTGTACCGCCAACGGTTGTAGTTACAGCAAATTACCCGGGTGCTAACCCAACGGTGATTGCCGAAACAGTGGCAACGCCACTTGAGCAAGAAATCAATGGTACAGAAAACATGTTGTATATGTTTTCACAAGCAACCAGTGATGGCCGCATGACTTTAACAGTTACTTTTGCATTAGGTACTGATTTAGACCGTGCACAAGTTCAAGTGCAAAATCGTGTTAACAGTGCGCTTCCACGCTTACCGCAAGAAGTTCAGCGTTTAGGTGTTGTAGCCGAAAAATCATCACCTGATTTAACCATGGTGGTGCATTTGTATTCGCCTGAAAAAACGCATGATACGACTTACTTAGCGAACTATGCTGATTTGTATATCAAAGACCAAATTGCGCGCTTAGGCGGTGTGGGTGATGTGCAAATGTTTGGTGGTGGTCAATATTCAATGCGTGTTTGGCTTAACCCTGATGCACTCTCTGCTCGCGATTTAACAGCAATGGACGTAGTAAATGCATTACGCGCTCAGAACCAACAGGTTGCTGCGGGTAGTTTAGGTGCGCAACCTACCTCGAAAAGTAATCAATTTCAAATTCTGATGAATGTAAAAGGGCGCTTAAGCTCACAAGAAGAATTTGAAAATGTGATCATCAAAGTAGGTGAGCAAGGTCAGCTTACACGCCTAAGTGATGTAGCACGCCTTGAATTAGGCCAAAACACCTATGCATTAAGAGCGATGTTAGATGGTCAACCTGCACTTGCAATGCCGATTTTCCAGCGCCCAGGTTCAAATGCGATTGAGCTTTCTGATCAAGTGCGTGAAACCATGAAAGTATTATCAAAAGACTTTCCGGCAGGTGTTGAATACGACATTGTTTATGACCCAACTGTATTCGTACGCGGTTCAATTGATGCTGTTATTAAAACGCTACTAGAAGCAATCGCATTAGTTGTAATCGTTGTTGTGGTGTTCTTACAAACTTGGCGTGCATCAGTAATCCCACTGATTGCAGTACCGGTATCTTTAATTGGTACGTTTGCGGTTATGCAATGGTTGGGGGTTTCGATTAATACCTTATCGCTATTTGGTTTGGTTCTTGCCATTGGTATTGTTGTTGATGATGCCATTGTTGTGGTTGAGAACGTAGAGCGTAATATCGAGCAGGGTTTATCACCACTTGAAGCAACCCGTGTTGCAATGACAGAAGTAACAGGGCCAATTATCGCCATTGCACTTGTATTGTGTGCGGTATTTATTCCAACGGCATTTATTACGGGTTTATCTGGTCAATTTTATAAGCAATTTGCTTTAACCATTACTATTTCGACGGTTATCTCTGCGTTTAACTCGTTAACACTATCGCCTGCGTTATCGGCGTTACTATTAAAAGGTCATGATGCAAAACCAGATCGTTTAACTAAACTATTAAACCGTGTATTTGGTAACTGGTTATTTAAACCTTTTAACCGCTTATTTGATAAAGGCGCCAATGGCTACGAAAAGCTGGTACAAAAGCTAATTCGTATGAGTGTGATTGTATTAGTTGCTTATGTTGCACTTGTTGGTGGCACAGTAAAATTGTTTGACGCAGTACCAGGTGGTTTTATCCCACAGCAAGATAAGCAATATTTAGTGGCTGTTGCACAGTTGCCTGATGCGGCAAGTTTAGACAGAACCCAAGAAGTCGTGCAAGAAATGGAAAAAATTGCATTACAAGTACCGGGTGTTGCAAACACAGTATCGTTTCCTGGTTTATCGGTGAATGGTTTCACAAATAGCCCTAATAGCGGCATTGTATTTACACCGCTTGCCCCTTTTGAAGAGCGTCAAGATCCGAGCATGTCGGCAATGGCGATTGCGGCTCAGTTAAATCAAAAGTTTGCTAGTATTGATGAAGCATTTGTTGCGGTATTCCCGCCACCGCCAATTCAAGGTTTAGGTACAACGGGTGGCTTTAAACTGCAAATTGAAGACCGTGCAAACAAAGGCTTTGAAGCACTCTTTAACAGCTTACAAGCAACTATTGCGAAAGCGCAGCAAGACCCAGCATTAATGGGACTTTATTCAAGCTTTAGAATTCAAGTACCGCAAATGGATATCGACATTGACCGTGAGCAAGCGCTGATCCAAGGTATCCCACTTGATGAAGTATTCAATGCCTTACAAGTGTACTTAGGTTCTGTGTATGTGAATGACTTTAACTTGTTTGGTCGTACATATCAGGTTAATGCGCAAGCTGATGCTGACTACCGCCAAGATCCTGAGCAAATCTTGAATCTTAAAGTACGTAACCGCATGGGTGAAATGGTGCCATTAGGCTCTGTATTAACGGTCACACCAACAACAGGCCCAGATCGTGTAATGCACTACAATGGTTACCCTACAGCTGAATTAAATGGTAGCCCAGCACCAGGTTATAGCTCTGATCAAGCGCAACATGCTATTGAAGCAATCCTTGCCGATACATTACCAAATGGTATTGAGTTTGAGTGGACAGAAGTAACTTATCAGCAAATATTAGCGGGTAATACCATGGTGTATGTTTTCCCACTTGTTGTATTGCTTGTGTTTATGGTACTTGCAGCGCAATACGAGAGCTTAAGATTACCACTGGCTATTATTCTGATTGTACCTATGACGATTTTCTCCGCCTTATTAGGTGTGTGGTTTGTTGGTGATGACAACAACATCTTTACGCAAATCGCATTAATCGTACTGGTTGCACTGGCAAGTAAAAATGCCATCTTGATGGTAGAGTTTGCACGAGATCAGCATAAAACGGGGTTGTCTCACCTTGAAGCCATTATTAAAGCGTGTCGCTTACGACTTCGCCCAATTTTAATGACATCAATTGCCTTTACGGCAGGCGTTGTACCTCTTGTTTTAGCCACAGGGGCAGGTGCAGAGATGCGTCATGCCATGGGTAACGCAGTGTTCTCAGGCATGATTGGTGTAACTGTGTTTGGCTTATTGTTCACCCCGGTGTTTTATATGTTAGTTACTAAAAAATCGCAGAAGGAGCAACACGATGCATAAGCCTCTTCATGGAATCTTTAAACACGGCAAACTAGTCAGTGCGATGCTGTTAGCTGGAGCACTGGCTGGCTGCGCACAAAGCGTTGATATGCAAGAGCAGCAAGTGAGCCTGACACAATTTGTTAGCGATACACAAATTGGTGAACAAAACGAAGGTGCAAGCGAGAATAATTGGTGGCGCCGTTTAGATTCGCCGCAGTTAAACAATTTAGTGACTGATGCATTAGCAATGAATCACGACCTAAAAACCAGTCAACTTCAGCTTGATGCAGCCATTGCCCGTTTAGGTGCAGCCCGCGCGGATTATTATCCGCAGGGCAGCCTAAGTGTGGGCGCAGAGCGCAGCAGCTTAGATGGCGCAATTACGCGCCAATCAAACGCAGGTGTGAACGTAAATTGGCAGCTTGATTTGTTTGGTCGTATTACCGCACTTGTTGATGCAGCTAATGCGGGCGCGCTAAACCAAGCCGAGCAGTTAAGAGCATTACAGGTTGAAGTGGTTTCTGCCGTGGTGCAAGGCTATGTCAGCTATCAAGGTAATGTACAAAAGCAAGCGATTATTGAAATGCAAATCGAGGCGCTCGAGCAAAGTATTGATGTGCTTAAAGCGCGAGTAGAAGAAGGGGTTGCGAATGAGCTTGATCTTAACCGTACTCTTGCGCAGTTAAAGCAGCAACAAGCGCTTATTCCTGAGCTTAGTTACTTGCAATATCGCGACCTCGCAACCCTTGCGGTGCTAACAGGGCGACTTGCCAGTGACATAACTTTGATAGAAGAGCCTGAGTTACTCAGTCACGAATTTAGCGTATCGTTTACTAAAGCCAGTGAAGCAATGGCACTGAGACCAGATATCACCAGTGCTTTATATCAGTTTAGTCAGGCTTATTCGCTAAGTGTTGCCGCCTCAAAAGCATTAATGCCAGATATTAGTCTGGCAGGGTTTGCAGGTGTGGTGAGCTTAACCAGCAATGGCTTAGAAGATACCGTGCAACAATGGCAAGTAACCCCAAAAGTTGA
This sequence comes from Pseudoalteromonas sp. S2721, assembly GCF_005887425.1. NCBI lineage: Bacteria > Pseudomonadati > Pseudomonadota > Gammaproteobacteria > Alteromonadales > Pseudoalteromonadaceae > Pseudoalteromonas > Pseudoalteromonas sp. S2721. The sequence continues at coordinate 179,360 of NZ_PNCZ01000014.1, read as the reverse complement.
ATGGTCATTACTCAGCTATCCTGCATTATTAGCGCAGCGTGATGCACAGCAATTTTTAAGTGAAGCCGCTTACAGTGACTATCAAAGTAAAGTATTAAAAGCCATTAGCGATAGTGAACTTACTTTACAAAGACTAGTCAAACAGCAGCAACAGTTAAGTTATGCTGATCAACGTTTTAATTATGCCAATAAAGCATTTGGTCAGGCACAAGCAATGTACCAAGAAGGACAAATTCCTTACTTAGAGTTGTTAGATGCGAGACAGGATGTTTTAATAGCGCAAGAGAACGCTGTTGATTCAACAATTGCTTCATTACAGGCCAAAGTAAGTGCTTATCAAGCATTTAATGGTCGTTGGAGCTTTGAACTAAACAACCTTTAACCCAGAGTATTCAATGTCACATATTCAACAAACTACAGATCTTCCGTCAACAATGCGCGCGCTTGCACTGCTTGAGCCAAATGACGCGATTGCGTTATCTGAGCTTTCTGTGCCAGTACCGAGCCCTGAAGGCAATGAGCTTTTGGTTAAAGTTGAATATGTAGGCTTAAATCATGGTGATGCCAACTTTGCAAAACAAGGTTTTTGTAAATGGCATTACCCTCATGTATTAGGCCATGATGCTGTTGGGGTGGTTGTTCAGGCAAATAAAGGTGTATTCCCAGGTGTGGGCGCGCGTGTTGTATGGCACGCCAGTCTTGGTGACCAAGGTGTGTTATCTGAATACACAACGGTACCAAACTATGCGGTTTCGGTTGTGCCAGATAACGTATCACCGGCAGATGCTGCAACCTTACCTTGTTCAGGTATGACGGCATTAATTGCTCTTGATAAGTTGCAGCTAAGCGAAGGGGATTCACTGTTTATTGATGCAGGTGCGGGCGGTGTTGGCCAATTCGCTATTCAATTTGCTAAGCAACGTGGTGCCACCGTGTTTACCACTGCCAGCAAACACAATCATAAGTTACTTAAGCAATTAGGTGCTGATGTGGTGTTTGATTACAAAGACCCAAAACTTGAAGATAAAATTCGCCGTGAATTAGGTCCACAAGGCTTTGACGCGGTGCTTGATTGTATTGGTGGCGATACCACCATTCGTAATGTTGAGCTAATGCGCTTTTGTGGCCGTATTGCCTGTTTAAATGAATTACCTAAATTTGAACAAGAACTTATGTTTAGGCGCGCACCAAATATTGGCATTGTATCCTTAGGCGGAGCGTGGCTTGCAAATAGCTTATGTGCGCAGCAAAAGCTGAGCTTTATGGGTAACTTATTACTCGATAATGCAGCCCGTGGCGAGATCAAACTGCCACAAATTCATGCCGTTGATTTTATCGCAGAGGCTGTTTCAGCAGCTTTAAATAAACAACTTGCTGGTGGCTTTACCGGTAAACAAGTTGTGCAAGTAAGCGGCTAATCTTGCAAACTCACTGCCCAGTCATCTTGTTTGATGGTCAGTGCAATCTGTGCCATTTTTGTGTGCAGTTTATTCTTCGCTTTGATAAGCAAATAACCTTTAAGTTATGCCCCATGCAAAGCGATAAAGGTGAGCGTTTACTAAAGGCGCATCAAGTTGACGATCCACTCTCTTCAATGTTAGTGATTGATAATAACCAGTTATATAAACAAAGTGACGCTGTGTTATTTATCGCAGCTCAATTAGGTTTTCCATTCTCTTTGGCTAAGGTGCTCAAGCTGCTGCCAAAAGGCTTTCGCGATCGTATGTATGATTGGGTTGGCCGCCATCGTTATCATTTTTTTGGCAAACGGACACAGTGTAAGTTACTGACCGAAAGACAAAAGCAGCATTTTTTATAAACATTTAGAGTAAAGCTTGCTATTCTCGTTATTGGGAACAAGTAACAATAATAAGAATATGAACATTCTCTTTCTAACCCTAAGCTCGGTTTACATTGCTTTACTGCTCTTTATACCATCATTAACTCAGCCTATTATGGCGCTATTTAAAACATTACCAATCGGCCTGTTGATTGTGATGGTGTTAAAAGGGCGCAATCAGTTACAAAATCGCACTTTTATTACTTTATTAGTCGCTCTTAGTTTTTCAGCACTAGGTGATGTGCTGCTAGCCCTTGATACAGGGCAACTGTTTATAGGCGGTTTAGCGGCATTTTTTATAAGCCATACCTTTTATATCATTACCATGTTGCCAATTAAAAACTGGCGACTAGACGTTTTACTTCTTTATCTCTTTTTGGCCATCATCATTTTTTGCTTATTTTATCCAAACTTAAATGACATGCTCTTTCCTGTGCTTTTCTACATGCTGGTGCTTACTATAATGGCAAGCCTTACTTGGATGACGGATAAATCGAACGGCTTTTTAGTGTTAGGTGGGGCCGTGTTTGTTATATCAGACTCTATACTTGGCCTTAACCGTTTTTATTTAGAAATAGCGCATGCAGATATCGCAATAATGATAATGTATTACATTGCGCAATTTTTCTTAATTACTGGTTTTATAAATCATCATTCAAATAAATAACGGCAGGATTTAACTAGCTATATAGCAAGGTGCTTGATGACAAAATGAGCAAAATTCATCTTTTTGTATTATTGCTATTAGTGGGTTTTAGTAAGCTTCGCTTGTTAAATTGTTGTGTTTAAATGAAAAATTTGTTTGTGATTGTTGCATTATAGTTCTTTTGTATTAAACTTTCCCACCTAGAGCGCACTGACAAGATGTTAGCGTGCTTATGTTTTGGATATATAGCCCATTGTTATATTTCCTAGCATTTCTAGTTAATAAACCATGGAAAGGCTTATATCTCCAAAGTGTTCTTTTATTCGTAATAACGATTAAATTATTTAAGGATTAAATAATGAAACACCCTCGCAATTTTGCGCTTACCTTAATTGCTACTTCATTGTTAGCAGCATGTGGTAGCGATAATGACAGTAATGATGAAAAACAAAATATTGCACCTGTTATAAGCGCAGAGAATCAAGTTAGCTTCGATGAACTTACAACTTTAACTCTTGAACCTGAAGTAACGGACTCCGATGGCACTATCAGTAGTTATCAATGGGCACAACTCTCAGGCCCAGAAATAGATTTATCTAATACGACTGACGCTACTTTTTCAATTACCGCCCCCGAGGTTGATGAAGATACGACTGTTGAAATTGAATTAACAGCAACAGATAACCAAGGTGCTTCGGCTAAACATACAACAACATTGACTATTAAAAATGTATTAATTGCTCCTGTAATTGATGCTAAAGATCCCCAAGAAATTAATGAAAATACAGCGTCGACCTTAAATCTTGAGGCATCTGATCCAAATGGTGAAGTTATCTCTTATGCATGGTCGCAAGTAAGTGGCGTTGAGGTAGAAATAGCCGATAATTCAAACACTAACCTTGAGTTCACAGCCCCAGATGTAGACTTTGATGAAGAGCTTCAATTTGAGCTTCTTGTTACTGATAACGATGGTCAAACATTTACTCAAACGCTTGATGTAATTGTTGTCAATGTACCTACAGACGCGCTTGGTTCACCTAAAGGCTTAGAAACTATTGAGGTTAATGGAAGAAGCGTTGAAGCAGCTCAAAATGAAGTACTAGTGCATTTAAAAGAAGATATTACCCTTGAAGAGCAGCAGGCAGTACTCGATAAAATTGATTCATTGGGTGGTTCATTAAACAGCTACGACAAAAAATTAAAATTAATGCAAGTAAGGGTTAGAGATACAGCTGAAGAGTCTGTGTTGATTAATGATCTAGCAAACCTTGAAGGGGTACGTCACTCTGGATTAAATGAAATTGTAGCGCCAGATAGCCTACGAGAAAATCCGATCAAATTTAAAAAGCGAAAATCGAATAAATCGATGCAGCTGGCAATGGCTAAGAAGGTTGCAAGTGTTGAAGATGAATCGACTTACACAGGTGATTATTGGCACAGTATCATTTCTGCAGATAAAGCATGGCAAGCTATTGAAGAAGACAGTTTAGAATCAGTAAAAGTGGGAGTTGTAGATACAGGTATCTCAGATTCACAAACTAGTTTAGGTGAGTCACGACTATCTCGATTACAGATATTAGCAGACGGAGGTTATGTAACCACAGATACTGACGATACTGATTCAGAGCATGGCTTGTGGGTTACTAGCTTTGTTGCAGCGTACAATATGGCAGAAGGTAAAAGTTATTCGGGGGTTAACCCGTATGCAAATGTTATTCATGCCGATGTGTATTTTAGACGTTGTGATGGAATTTTAAATGCGGCTGATTGCCCATTTGGCATTGGCGAGAAAACATTTGTAACTGACTTAATTGCTGGTGCTAAAGCAACAATAGATAATGGCGCAAGTATTGTTAACTTATCTTGGGGTGATACAAGTAAGTGCTCAGATCCAACTGAAGTAAGGTTACAAAGCCGTCGTAGCTGGCGATTAAATCAAACCAACCTTGTTGAATATGCAAAATCAAAAGATGCGTTACTTGTGTATTCTGCAGGTAACAACTGCGAAAAAGCTGATCACCAACTATTACTATCTGAAGATGATATTGGCGCTGATGCGTGGAAAACAAACGCGCTAATTGTTGCTGCGACTGATAGTAGCAATATGGATGCTACTTTTTCACGTATGGGAGAAGTGGTAAATATAGCTGCGCCCGGTGTCGATTTAGGTTGGGGTAATGGCGAAGTTGGAAGCGGGACATCATATGCTGCGCCTTTAGTCACAGGTTCTGCTGGTTTGATCAAAGGTATCAACTCATCGTTAAAAGCCGCTGAAGTTCGTGATATTTTACTTTCAACTGCAAGTAATACAGTTGTTTTATCTGATGAGTCTAAAGATGTAGGCACTACATCACCTACAAAACTACTAAACCTTAATTCGGCAGTTAAAACAGCACAATTAACAGTGGACTCTGATCTTGAGGTTATGGCAGCTACTTCATTGAGCAAAGGCACTGAAATTAATAAAACCATTGAGTTTTCTTTACCAGAAACAACAGTAAATGCATTAGATATTATGTTTTTAATTGATGTTAGCGGTAGCTATGACGATGACATTAGTAATTTAAAGACACAAGCTGATGCAATCCTTGATAACTTAACTGGTCGGGGTATTAACGTAGCCTTTGGTGTATCGGCATTTTCTGATTTTCCAATTGATGGGTATGGTAGTGCAGGAAGTGGTGATGAAGCGTTTTATTTACTTCAAGAAGTTACCACTAATGTTGATGATGTGAAGTCAGGTATTACTAGTTTAGAGACCTTTTATGGCGGTGATTATCAAGAGTCACAACTTGAAGGCCTTTATCAAGTAGCAACAGGTGCAGGACGCGATATCAACGACGACGGTCAATACACAGACGCGGGTGAAATATCGCCTTCTAGTATAGGTTGGCGTGAAGGGGCATTAAAGGTTGTGCTACTTGCGACCGATGCCGCTTTCCATGATTCTGATCTCGAAACTGACTATCCAGGTGCAGGTTTCACACAAGTTATTAGTGAGCTGCAAGATAACGGCATCACGGTGTTTGGACTTCAAAGTGGTAGTAACAGTGATACAACAGAAGATATCAACCGTGTTGTAAGCGCAACGGGCGGTGTATCATTTATGCTATCAACAGACAGTAATGAAATCGCAGATAGAATCTCTGAAGCATTAGATGAAGCGCTGAAAGAGATTGATATTTCGATTGAACATATCTCTGGAGAAGAGTGGGTAGCTAATATCACACCAGAAGTCATCCAGGCGGCTAAACCAGGTGACACAGTAACTTTTGATGTAACATTGCAAGGCGTTAAAAGTGCATCAATAGAACCACTAAACTATGAAGTTATTTTATGGGTTAGAGGTGATGAAAGTGCTGTTCTAAGAAGGGTTGTTCTACCAATTACAGTTCCTGTAGCAGAGTAAAGTAATAGCGGGTATTTTTAATAAATACCCGCTTTTTAGGGGCAATAATGTTTAAGCGTATTTTTATTTTCAACATCCTTTTGTTTACGAGCTTTATAAGTGCTTGTAAGCAAGATCGAAATCAGTGCGTTTACGAAGGTTTAAAGTATGAATGTGGTGTACTCGTTTTGTCTGTAGCAAAAGAATATGTTGAGTCTGCTGAGTTAGCTGATTTTTCAAAAGTGAATAGTGGCTATTTAAGAGCTGTAGACCCAGAGCTCGGGCGTGTAATCATTGAGTTCGATAAAAACATAGAGCCAAGCTTATTAAAGTCCCACATTCAAACACTTAACAGTCTCAAAGGAGTGAAAAGAGTTCATTATTTACCTGTAAGCCAGCCTGATTAACTAGATAACATATCAGTGATTATGCGTTTTTATGTTATTATACGCGCGTTTTAATTTACGAGATTTTCCATGGCAAATACAGCGCACGCACTGCACATCCTTGTTAAGCATAAAGAACAAGCTGAAGACATCATCAAGCAACTTAAAAAAGGTGCGAAGTTTCAGACGTTAGCTAAAAAATATTCAACCTGTCCGTCGGGTAAAAAAGGCGGCGATTTGGGTGAATTCAGACGCGGTCAAATGGTGCCACAGTTTGACAAAGTAGCTTTCAGCGGCGAAATCTTAGAGCCACATTTAGTGAAAACGCGCTTTGGTTGGCATGTTATTAAAGTGCTATATAGAACTTAAAAATTAAAGCCTGCCTAAATAGTGTAAGACATGTTGTTAGTCTTATACTTTTCATCTCAGTGAGTTAAAGCGCTAGGTTTAACTCACTTTGCCCAAAATCAGACCGTTATAGTTTGTAATTCAAAGGGCTATTTTAAGTCTTTAGTTTAATTAACTTGTTATATTTCTTTAAATTCAGGTTTTATTAAACCAAAACACTTTAAATCATGGAATTCGTTTTTCCAGAAACCACTTGAACGCCTAATTCCTTCCTCTTTGAAACCTAGCTTTTTTAACACTGACTCAGAAGCAGCATTTCCAATCATAATATCACCTTGGATCCGGTAGAGTTCGCCTAAAGGTTGGTCATTAGAGAATGCAAATTGGATAATCGTGTTAATAGCTTCGGAAGCATAGCCAAGCCCCCAATACTTTGAGGCTAACTCATAGCCAATACCTGCATTTTTCATCTTCAAGTTTATTGAGTTAAATCCACACGTACCAATTAGTTTTCCCGAACTCTTAACTCGAATAGCCCAACGAACACCTACTTTGTCAGCAAAGCGTTGATTAAAAAAATCAATTAACTCCAATGATTGTTTTTCTGAATTAAAAACATCGATATCGTAATATCTAACAACGTTTTCATCAGTGAAAATATCAAGTAAAGCCTGTCCGTCACTTTTTGATAACTTATTAAGAATTAAACGAGATGTTTCTAGCTCTGGAAATTGCACTTAGTCTTCCTTGAAATAAAACGCCGTTTTAAGCGGCATAAATGCTTGGCTAAAATTAGCGACGAAGGAGCGCAAGCCAAGCGTTTTGCGTCCATTTAATTGACTTGTTATATGCCGATTACCAATTAACCTGCTTAGTTTTTTTATAACCTAGCCACATAGTAATTGCTAGCGTTAAACATCCCAGTAAAATGAAAACAGTGGTTGCATTTTGGGACTCTTGCACAATACTAAGTTTTGCATTTAACCACGCAGGGAAGAATATACTAAACGGGATGTAGGTAACGATAAACAACAGAAACAAAATATATTGGCTGCATAAGTTTAGCAAATTACGTCGATTAACCCGTTTAAGATTATCTGCTACATGTTTATGGAGTTTTACGGTAGCCAAGCAGATCCCTATATAGACTACAAATGAAACAACAAAAATAGCAATATTCATATAACTCTCTTAGGCATATAACGCCTTAATAAACGGCGGAAGATAGCAGGCTAAACTAAGCGAAGAATGAGCGCAAGCCTGCTGTTTTACGTCCACTGTTTAATTAATTTGTTAGGTTTATTTTTGCATACTAATTTTTTATAACATACCAATTATCAAACAAGTGCTCTAAACATTGTACTTTTGGTAAACACACATCTTTGGGGTTAATATTCTTACCTAAAGCGTAAGCACCTTCACCAATTCCGTACTCACTTTTAAAGGAAAAAGCTTTTCTTAATATCCAAGCCTCACCCTCTTTTTGAAGCCAAAGTGAATTAAAGCCATTTTCTTTATATGGAACTACAATTCTGCTTAAATCTGGGTTGGAGACTTTTTTATATTTGGCACCTGCAGCAACCCAAGCTAGTGAAACTTCGGTTTCTGCAGAGGTTTGTACCCACTGTATTGAAACATAACCTTCTTGCTCGGTTGCCCTTATAGCTTTTACAAAACTTTTTGAATTCAAAAACACATAAACTACATGCTGCAATTTGCTTTCAGGCCAGTATGGGACTGTTTTCAGTATTACAAAGCAAATTATTAAAGAGAAACTTAAATATAAAATCGGCTTATTCATAAACCTAACGCCTTACGTCCTTTTGAGTAACTTGTTATATGCCTAAGCTTCGCCATTTACAGCTACAAGTAGGAATTTTTTTAACTTGTAGTCATATTGAACTTCAAAGAAGCAACTATCACCGTCAAGAGGTAAGAACATATAATCACTATTTATATTTGATTCGGTTATATCACAGTATGCGTGTACCAAAAGAACAGAACCTTTAACTTGGTACTTGAATGAATATCTGCTTTTATCTTCAAACTTTGCATCGGTTTTATTTATTACATAATTCCACATTTTTTCTTCAAATGTAGGTTTATGAAATTTTAACTTCTGAGACCCAACTACCTCATACCACGAACCAGCGAACGCACTCAAAGGGGAGAACAAGCTAAACACGACCAGCGGTGTAATGATATTTTTCATAGGCATATAACGCCTTACTAATGGGCGCATAAATGCTTGGCTAAAATTAGCGACGAAGGAGCGCAAGCCAAGTGTTTTGCGTCCCACACATAATTGCCTTGTTATAAGCCACCGATAACTAAATGATAGATATTTGTGACTAAGGGACTAAACCAATCAAGCCCTTTAAAACTAACTATTATCCAATAAGTTAATAGTAAAGTAACTAAAAGATACATGATTGCATAAAGTTGAGCTACTTTAAAATTACCGCCTGTTTTGAAGCCATCCTTGGGTACAAATGTAGCCGCGAATGAATATAAAAAACCGCCAGTGCACCAGAAAATAAAAAATACTATATCCAACGAAAGCTGATAGTTAATGGAATATGCCAAATAAATATACGTGTATGAAAGAAACGCTCGATATAATGCATATAAATATTGGTCAGAATACTCCCCCTAAATCAATAGCATCCAAGAAATAACCACTTTCGCGTTTTTCAGGAAATAAGTAGCTTAAAAGAATAGCTAATAATATGAGTATTGGGCTGAATAATTGGGAATCAATTAACCCAATAACGAGGAAATACGCTAATAAAAGCCAAAAGTTAAAATATCGTTTCTCTAGTTTTAAAATACTCACAGGGTTCCAAAGTGACGGTGGCTATTGTGGCTTATAACGTCGCCAGCAGGGGCCGAAAAACCAGAGCGAAAGCGGCGGTTTTTTGGTCCCTCTGGCTGGCCTTGTTATAAATCACCTTGTGCCTCTATACACGACTTCTCCTTCATTTATCCCAAGATCGTTACGCATGGCATTTAGCATAGAGTCAGCTTTTTCTCTCATCTGCTCCCATGTCGCTTGCTTGCCCTCGTAAAGTAATGGAATAAAGAAATCGATCATCTCATTGTATTTATCCAGCACTTCTTGGCAGGAAACTAACGATATGTAGCCATAAGCTTTATTTCGATTTAGGGCGAAGGAATGCTCAACGTCTGCACTAATAGACTCTTGCGTTGATGTGGCAACTGCCTCTAGTTCTCTAAGAATTTCTGAAACTATATGAATCACATCCTTGTAGATAGCCAATTTATCAAAGTGACGATTCAACTCTTTTTGCTTCAAGGTATCTATTTGAGCTTTCAAGTCCTCTAGGGCTGCCTCATTCTTAGCCTTTAGTTTTTGGAGGCTCTCCTCATGCGTGGCTCTTTCATTTTGCAGCATGCGCTTTGCCCATAAGCTTCCAAGCCAATGGGAGAATGCGGCAAGCAACAATGCACCACCACCCAGTGATGCGATTATTGCAGCTGCTATTTTAAAGATTTCTTCGATGCTCATAGTGATTTATAACGCTTGCCTAACCGGCGAAAAATAGCAGGCTAAAATTAGCGACGAAGGAGCGCAAGCCTGCTGTTTTGCGTCCTTTGTGGTTAAAGCGTTTGTTAGTTTACAATTACACCAGCACTATTGAAAAGGTACTTAGCCACATTAGCTGGATACCATAAGAAATACGTTGATGTATGCCTGGGTTGCTTTGTGTTTTGACGGCTTTAGCCATAGTAAAGAGATAATAAATAGCAGCGACAACAGATATAACTGAAAATACACGAAAATATAGAGGGATAATATCAGTTGTTGGGCTTATAGCTATTAATATTGGTGCCGCAACGAGAGAAAGCAACATGATAAAACCAGCCCAAGAATGTACTTTACAATTAAAAGTAGGATTTTTAGTAAATGGATCGGCGTCCATTGGGAAGTAACCTGCGACCCATGTACCAACACCATGAGCTATAACTAACCAACCCGAAACATTCACTAAAGTTGAAACATTTGATAGTTGAGCCAGGTACCAGCCGAAAAAGCAAAATAGAAAACCAAGAGGATAATTATTAATTAAAGGAGATAGTTTTTCAGTTGGGCTACCAGTCGCACCTAACTCACTACAAAATTGCTTAGAATGGCTGTAACCATCATAAAACCTACTTGCTACATAAACGCCAATGAAAATCCAGATTGTTGCAATTAATCCTGAATAAACCGCAATACTCTCAAACACCACCAAACTCCTTTTGTAAACTAACGCCGCAAATAAACGGCTAAAAATAGTTGGCTATAATTTGTGAGGCACGAACAAAGCCAACTGTTTTTTGTCCGCACTTTTAATTTGCTTTGTTATATGCCGCTATCTCGAGTAAAGGTGAGCTAGTGGTGTAACAAGCAAAATAGTTAAAAGTATTAGCCCAGACCACACTATGTAGCCCGTAACTTTGGATAGTGATAAAACAACCTTATCACCAGATTTGGTGAACAGAACTCTTGAAACAGCTATTAAACCAAATGAGACAAGGTAAGTAGTAAGTGTCACTGAGACACCAAGCGAAATCCCTTCTCCATTGCTCCCATAAAACTTATAGAGCATCCATAATGCACCTAAAAAGCGCTCACCTACACCATATAGCATGATAAAACTTATAAGAAGAAACACCAAAGCTGTAGAACGGCTCAAAAATATCATAGGCATATAACATGTTTATAGCGAGCTAATCGCGCGTTTTTCTACCACAGCGTAGCTCGTTTTTCTTATTAGATTATTTCTAACAAACTTGTTAACTAATTACCAGTGTTATTAAAATTTAGGAGTTCTCGCTTTTACCTCAGGATAAAAACGAGCGATTGGGTCGTTTTCTTGACTATACGAGCAACTGAGCTAAAACTGTATATATATACAGCTTCTTTTCAAAGGAATGAAAATGAAAACTCGCTCTCCTTATTTAAACTACATTGCAGACTATATGCTCACTCGTCAGTATTCATTAAGAACAATTAATGCTTATTTAGGTTGGATCGCAAAATTTATTCACTTTCACAACAAACGTCACCCAAGCTCAATGGGAGATGCAGAAGTCAAAGCGTTTTTAGACCATATTGTATTAAAACGTAATATGTCACCTAGAACACAAAGTGCAGCTTTAAATGCGCTCGTTTTTTTATATAAACATATTGTCAAAAATGAGCTTTCTTTAAACTTGAATTTTGCACGAAGTAATCGACAACCTAAGCTGCCTGTAGTGATGACGCCTGATGAAGTAAAGCAATTGATGAGTCATCTTTCCAAGCGATATTACTTAATCACGGGGTTAATGTATGGAAGTGGTTTGCGTGTGATGGAAGCGGTGCAATTGCGAGTAAAGGACATTGATTTTGATTACAAAGGTTATTACGCCTCATACCTTGCGCCATTCATTTGCAACGCACCTATTGCAAAGTGGCGCCGATATTCGCACCGTTCAAGCACAATTGGGCCATTCTGATGTCAAAACCACACAGATTTACACCCATGTTTTACAACAAGGAGCAAACGGTGTTGTAAGCCCATTAAGCAAAATTTTCTAGCTATTATTAAAGATGCGTTAACTTATCATTCAATGTATAGGGCTTGGACCGTTTCTTGATTGCTCAAAGCAGCAGTTAGAGCATTTAACCTAACTTATTTTGGGGCATAATCAAGGTATGGCTTATTTTCTGATTTTGGCACAAAACTGTCCTTCAGCACCAACCCATTTATATCCAAAAATGGTTTTCTACGAATAAGTTTATACGCGACAAAAGTGCCCAGAGTGATTTTTAAACGTATATGTTGTGCACATTGTGACTGTGCGCTATTATTTCTATACTGATGCACAATAGGACAGTGCAAGGATATGGCTGTAGATTTTAAGGATGAGTGGCTCTAAGCATTCTATGAAGAGGATAAGCGTCATCGATTAATCCCTAAGGTTATCGAGAATGCTTTATATCGTAAGCTAGAAATATTAGATGCAGTAAAGGCTGAATCTGACTTAAGAGTACCACCAGATAACCGGTTTAAACATCTTGAAGGTAACTTGAAAGATTGGTGTTCAATACGTGAACAAACAGTATCGATTGATTTTTAAGTGGGTTGATGGTGTAGCAGAAAACACTTATTTAGACCCTAATAAGTATTGAGGTAAGGTTTATGCGTATTACAAAGCGTCGTCCAGTGAGTGTAGGTGAAATGCTGAAGCTAGAGTTTTTAGAGCCTATGGGCATTACATCAAAAATTTTAGCTGAAGCAATGGGTGTGCATAGAAATACAGTTAGTAACTTGATTAATGGCGGTAGCTTAACGGCGCCACTTGCAATTAAGCTAGCTGCTGCGTTAGGGAATACCCCAGAGTTTTGGCTTAATATCCAACACTCCGTAGATTTATGGGATACGAGAAACCGCTATCAAGAAGAGGCTAAATCTGTAAAACCCTTACTTTCTGCTAAAGAAACTTCACTACGTACATCACAAACTATTTAAAGAACTCATAACGTATATTGTTAATCCACAATCTTGATCATTACGGCAAATTCATTTGCTAGTGAAGCTGAGAAAGACGAGTTAAAAGCTTTCGTACAGAAGTTTTTATAATTAGCTTTTCATCTGACAATTATTTGTGGCAAGTAATGCTCAGAGCCACGCTAACACATAGGTGTTAGCGTGCATCATTTAGGAGCCAATTAGCTCACTCAACTAACTTAATTAAGTGTGGGCTGTACATCTAAGCCATAGCCAAACATTACAGCTAAAACTAATACAACCGATGCTGCGACCATTAGTTTAATTAGTAGTGGTAAACAGAATCTAAACCAATGGCCGTAAGGCACACCTGCCATGCCTAAAATACCCATAAGCACGGCATTAGTCGGTATGATCATATTTGAAAAGCCATCACCAAATTGGTAAGCAAGCACAGCAACTTGTCTTGGTACACCCACTAAATCACCGAGTGGCGCCATCAGTGGCATGGTGACATAAGCTTGCCCTGAACCAGAAGGAATAAAGGTATTAAGCAGGGTTTGAATAACCAGCATGCCAATTGCTGATATTTCTGCTGATACATAAGAAAGCGGTAACGACATGCCATGTACAAGGCTATGCAGGATTTGGCCGTCTTCTAAAATAAGTGCAATACCACGTGCAACACCAATTAACACTGCGGTGGTAACAAGATCAGACACGCCTTCTATAAATTTGTTTGCTGCTTCATCAGCAGATAGTTTGCCTAAAATGGCGACAACTACACCCCACGCAATAAAAACACCACCTAGCTCGTATAAGTACCAGCCCTTCGTTGCGATGCCCCATACTGCAATTGCAAGGGTAATAATAAAGCTGCCTAAAATAAGCTTATGTCGCAGGGCAAGAGCTGGGTAACTTGTTGCTGTTTGATTTTCCAGTGGGCAAGGCACGCCAATCATCATTGATTTAGACGGATCGTTCGCTACCTTTTTGGTGTATTGCCAAACATGATGAAAACCAATAAGTACAAATGGAATAAATATCGCTAAACGTAACTCTAAGCCAGAGTAAACAGGAATACCTGCAATTTGTTGTGCGATTAATACCGTAAATGGGTTAAATGCCGAAACACCATAACCAATACCATAACCTGCGACTATCATACCTACGGCGGTCATTGCATCTAGGCGCATTGCTTTACAAAGCGCGACGAGAATAATAACAAAAGGAATATATTCGCCGGCGGTACCAATACTGCTTGATGCTAAGGCAAAGCAAAACACCACCATAAAGATTAATCGTTGCGGTTTTTTACCGTGTCGCTCTAAAAGCCTACCAATGAGCGCATCAACAGTGCCTGTGGCACGTGCAACAGCTAATACACCGCCAACAATTAACACAAAGAAAATAACATCTTGAGCAGCAGCAAAAGCGCGAGGTATGGCTTGTAATAAATCCCATGGAGTTAAGTAATGGCGCTCAGCAACTGTTTGATAGGTGCCCGCAACAACCATTTCTCGGCCTGATTCACTTAATGTAGTAGTGAAAAAACCTTGTGGTACTAACCAAGTAGCAATAAGCGCAACAACCATCATGCCCAGCAGCAGTATCAGGGTATGTGGAACTTTAAAACGTAAACCCATTTATTCTCCATAATTATGTTAGGTTAAATTCTTGAAATCATAACATGATAAAAGCGGATAGGTTGTCTCTAAAATGTCCACACTGTTAATGATTGTAATAATTCAGATACAAAAAAGGCCAGAAAACTGGCCTTATAAAGTTTATTTGAATTTTATTTAGCTAACCCAAATGGGTCATCGATGCTATGAGCTGGCTCGGTAAACCAACGCGGACCTTCGTCTGTCATATAAAAGTGATCTTCTAAGCGAATACCAAACTCATCAGGTACGACAATCATAGGTTCATTGCTAAAACACATACCTGTTGCGAGTGGAGTAGGGTTACCACCCACAAGGTATGGCCATTCATGAATATCTAAACCAATGCCATGGCCGGTTCTATGTGGGCAGCCTGGTGTTTGATACTCTGGTCCCATGCCATTTTCGGCAAGGTACTGTCTTGCAGCATCGTCTACTTTGCCACATGCCACACCATTTTTTGCGGCAGCAAAAGCAGCAAGTTGGGCATTTTTCTCGTGTTGCCAAAACATACGTTGACGTTCGGTTGCTTCACCAAATACATAAGTACGGGTAATGTCAGAGAGGTAATCATGCACTTTACAGCCAGTATCAATCAGTACCACGTCACCTTTTTTAAGGGTTTGCGGGTTTTTAACACCATGCGGAAAAGACGACGCAACACCAAATAACACAATACAAAAATAGTTACCCGGTGCGCCGACTTTCTGGTGCGCTTTTTTAATAAAGGCTTCAACCTCAGTTGTGGTGATGCCTTCATAAAGCATACTTGCCGTTGCTTTGTGTACTTCTAAAGTCATGTCCATTGCACGTTGCATTAAGGCAAGTTCATTGGCTGATTTATGCATACGGCAGTGAGCTGTAACGCACTGTGCGTTAACAATCTTGTAATTGCTATTAGCTTTATTAATGCCGTCGTAGATGAAAAACTGTGCGCTTTCATCAATACCAAGGGTGCCTGTTTTGCTAATGCCCATTTCTGACAGTACTTCAACACACAATTGGTATGGGTTTTCGTGTTCTTGCCAACCACGAATTGGGCCGTCAATCACCATAAAATCGTTTAAGCTGCCGATTTCAAAAAACGGCGCTATGTATTGCACATCACCTTTAGCAGGTAAAATAGCGCCAACTAAACGCTCACTTGCGTACCAACGCATTCCTGTAAAATAGGCTAGGTTAGTGCCTGCATTTAAATAAATTGCATCAATATTGTTTGCTTGCATATACGCTTGTGCTTTTGCGATACGCGCATGAAATTCGTCATTTTGAATAGGGGTTAAATCTGTTGTCATATCTGACAAAGAGTCAAGCGCCTGCTCTGGTGTTTGTGTGCCAATACCATATGTTGTCATTGTGTACTCCTTGGTTTTTTCTGCATTGTGGCTTGAGTAAACAGCTGATGCAAACTCACTGCGACTAATCGCATAATATTCGTATTTGTGGCTACAACTGTTAGCATGCGCAAAAAATAAGGAGCGACAATGCAAGTTAATTACTTAAAAAGACAAGCTGAATTTAAAGCCTTGCCAGAACAACAAGGTTACAGCGCCATGTTAGTACTTGGTCATGAAAATATTCGTTACTTAAGTGGTTTTAGCGGTAATGCTGCTTATGCATTAATTACTCAAAATGCGTGTGTGTTGATCACTGATTACCGATACCACCAACGTGCAATTGCTGAAACAACAGGGTTTGAAGTTGTTTGTCGAGACAGAGACAACGAAACCCTTGGCCATTGTATAAATAGACACCTTAACCCAAACAGCCATGTCGCATTTGATGCAAGTTATGTCACGGTAGCAATTTGGCAAGGTGTGGCAGATGAGCTAAACGGCCACACATTAACAGCGGTAAACGGTTTAATTGAAAAACTTAGGCGCGTTAAAGATAGCTGGGAAGTTGCACAAATTAAAGCTGCTGCGGCCATCGCTGATGAAGCATTAGCACAAACGCTACCTTATTTTAAACCGGGTGTGACTGAGCGTGACCTTGCCTTAGAGCTTGAATTTAGAATGCAAAAGCTAGGTTCAGAAGGTATGTCGTTTGCCACTATCATGTTGTTTGCAGAGCGCTCAGCCTTGCCGCATGGTAACCCGTCAGATCAGGTTTTAAAGCAAGGTGACTTTGTAACCCTTGATTTTGGTGCGGTTGTAAATGGCTATCGCTCTGATATGACCCGCAGTTACATCATTGGCGAAGCGTCAGAAAAACAAACCCGTATTTATAATACTGTTCTTGATGCACAAAATGCGGCACTTGAAATGGTTAAACCGGGTATTAACTGTTTAGATTTAAATGCTATATCAAACAAGGTGATTACTGAGGCGGGCTTTGGCGAATACGCCGGTAAAGGGCTTGGCCATGGTTTAGGGCTGTTTTTACATGAAGTGCCATTCATCAACACTCTGACAGACTACAACCTTGAAGTTGGTAATGTGATCACCATTGAGCCTGGCATTTATATACCAGGCTATGGTGGTGTACGCCTTGAAGATGACATAGTTGTCACCGAATCTGGTTTTGAGGTGTTAACCCATGCGCCTAAGCCATTTATAATCTAGTGCTAAATTAAAGGTTACTTTTTAGCATACGCTAAGCGGGCTAAACGTTCAGTTACATGGTAACTATCAAGCCCGCTTACTGCGACTGTATCAATGGCTTCAATATCAACAAAGCCATCTTCTTGCAAACACGCATCATCTAAGTAAATGTCGCTTATTTCACCTATGATCAGCTCAGTGCCATTAATAGCAAGGTGGTGGTGTTCTCTCAGCTCAAGCGCATATTTAAGCTTACTTTCTTTTACAAAAGGCGCTGTAAAGTCATTTAGGTATTCAGTACTGAGCCCTGTTGCATCAAATTCAGACTCGTCTTTATCGTAGCGTGCCGATGTTTGATGTGCTTTGTTATAAATGTCTTTGTTTACGTGGTTAATCGTGTACTGTTTAGTGGCTAATAAGTTCTCTAGGGTATGGCGAGGCACTGAATGAGGGCGAATTATCATACCCACTAAAGGGGGATGTGCCCCAAGATGAAATACTGAACTGACAATCGCCAAATTGGTTTGGCCGTTGCTATCTTGAGTGCCGATTAAGTTGGCACTTTTAAACCCCGACAAACTATTAATTAAATGAGCGCGGTAGCGGTTTTCTAAATCAGCAATGACTTGTTTTGTAAAATGCATAAATTTCCTGTTACCAGTCTATGGGTTTTCCTTGCCAGTCAAAATAGGCAGGGTTTTGTGATTGTTGTAAATAGTCAGCATCACTTATCAATGAATACAGCTGCTCGGCTACAAACTCAGGGGGAAATAACTTTCCTTTGGGTACATTTGCCTGAAAGGGTTTTGATAAAGGCGTATCAGTGGTACCTGGGTGAAATAACACGCAGTAGCACTTTTTATTGCGTCTGCTAAGTTCAATCGCTGCAGATTTAAATAACATATTTAATGCCGCCTTCGATGCCCGATAGCTATACCAACCGCCTAACTTGTTATCACTGATGCTACCAACACGTGCACTAAGGGCACACACCACAGTTGAAACTTGTGGCTTTAAAAGCGATGAGAATAAAGTCACACAGCGAATTGGTAGTAGAGCATTCGTCATCATGCTATTTATAAAGTGCTGCTCAGATATTTGTTCAAGTTTACGTTCAGGCGCATTATCTGGATCATGTAATAGGCCGTTAAATATCATCAACTGGGCTAAATCATAGTGGCCATCGGCAAGTTCTTTAGCAATGCCACTTAAGCTTTGCTCTGAATAATCAGTAATAAAATGCTGGTGACTTATCTCATTGCTTGATGACTCATTGAAACTTGCCTTAAATTCATCTCGACTGATGGTGACGATATGACCCGTGTTGATTTGTTTATGAAGAGTAGTGAAATAGGCATTTGCAATTTCACTGCGTGCACCACACAAAATATAGAGTTGCATTTTTGACCTGTTATAAAAATATTTGAAAAAAATTTCGCTCAAACTATCACCAACTAATAAAATGAAAGTAGCTCTGTTTGTCTTGAGCTAACCCTACAAACATATAAAAAAAGGCGGGTAAAGATTTGACCATGCAAACATTAAGGATGCCTTAATTTACGGGGATTTTACCTTTTAAATTGGTAAGTCCATTTTACCAATCGGGTTGGCTTTAACGCTTTGTAGCTGACTAAGCTGCGTATTTATTACACTTTTATGTTTATAGATTGGTTATTCTTTTTTACGAGTATGTTAGAAAATTCGATCTATTAAATTAACGCTGACAATGATATTAATAAAAGGGATCAGTATTTAGCTGCGCTCGTGCTTGGCTAAATACTGTGCAGTAAGTACTTTCAACTTAGTTAAAGAAAGGAGTATGAGAATGAGTGAACAATACGCTGCACTTCGCGGTAATGTTAGTATGCTTGGACAAATGCTGGGTCAAACCATTAAAGATGCACAAGGACAAGCCATTTTAGATAAGGTAGAAGAGATTCGCGCTTTATCTAAATCGTCACGTAGTGGTAACGAAGCCGACAGACAGGCGCTTATCGAAGTACTACACGCTCTCACAGATGAAGAATTATTACCGGTTGCACGCTCATTTAATCATTTTTTGAATCTTGCTAATGTTGCTGAACAATTTCATACCGTATCGCGCTTTAATGATGTTGGTTTTTGCCAACTAAACCCTCTCACTCAAACATTAAAAGCGTTAGCAACAGCATCAAAGCAAGGTCAAGTTGATCCTAATCACTTGGCACAAACACTCTCAAAACTCCACATCAATTTAGTACTGACGGCTCACCCAACTGAGGTGACACGACGTACAATGATTAATAAACACGTTGAATTAAGTGATTGTCTTGCCTCTTTAGAGCGTAAAGATAACCTACCTAGTGAACGTGCAGATTTATTAAATCGTATTGCCCAACTTATCAGCCAAGCGTGGCATACCGACGACATTCGTCGTTCACGCCCAACGCCAATCGACGAGGCTAAATGGGGTTTTGCGGTTATTGAAAATAGCTTATGGCACGCTGTTCCGCGTTTCTTACGGGAGTTTGGCGAGGACGTAAAATCAGAGCTTGATCTTGAGCTGCCTATTGATTTCAGCCCAATAGAATTTACTTCTTGGATGGGCGGTGACCGTGATGGTAACCCGTTCGTCACCGCTGAAGTCACACAGCAAGTACTTGATCATGGCCGCTGGATGGCACTCGATTTGTATTCGCGTGATATCGAAACGCTAAGCAATGAGCTATCAATGTCGGATGCAAGCGATGAGCTTATTGAGCTTGCAGGTCAAGATTTTGAACCTTATCGTGCGGTACTTAAAAAATTAAAGAATCAAATTGCCGAAACTGTGACCCATTTGGGCGCTAAAATTAAGAATAAGCGCACTGATTCTGAAGATTTAATTACCGATATCGCGCAAATTAAACACCCAATCGAAGTGTGCTATCGCTCGCTTATTAAGACCAACATGAAAGTAGTTGCCGATGGCTTGTTGCTTGATGTACTACGCCGTATTAACAGCTTTGGTCTGCGTCTTGCTAAACTCGATGTCCGTCAGGATTCATCGCGTCATGGTGATGTTTTCTCTGAACTAACACGTTATTTAGGGTTAGGTGATTACCATCAATGGCAAGAAGAAGACAAACAAGCGTTCTTACTTGCTGAGCTAAACTCTCGACGTCCGCTTATTCCAAAGCATTGGCAACCAAGCCCAGAAGTACAAGAGGTGCTAGATACATTTGATGTAATTGCAGCGCAAGATGCTCAAACATTTGGTTTGTATATTATTTCGATGGCACGCACTGCATCTGATGTGCTGGCAGTACAGTTACTGCTTAAAGAAAGTGGTTGTAAGTTTAACTTACCGGTTGCGCCATTATTTGAAACGTTAGATGACTTAAATAATGGTAAAGAGGTTATCGAATGTTTACTTGATAACACTTGGTACCGTGGTCATATTCAAAACCAACAAAATGTCATGATTGGCTACTCAGACTCAGCAAAAGATGCAGGTATGATGGCTGCTGGTTGGGCACAATATGAAGCTATGGATAAACTTGTTCAATTAGCCGAAAATCGCGGTATTGAACTTATTTTATTCCACGGCCGTGGTGGTACGGTTGGTCGTGGTGGCGCGCCAGCTGCGCAAGCACTACGTTCACAGCCTCCAGGTTCATTAAAAGGTGGCTTGCGAGTAACAGAGCAAGGTGAAATGATCCGCTTTAAGTTTGGTTTGCCTGCTGTTGCCCTGCAAAGCTTAAATATTTATGCTGGTGCTGTACTCGAGAGTAACTTGCTACCGCCGCCAGAGCCGAAGAGCGAATGGCGTGATGTTATGGAACTGATCAGTGCTGATTCGTGTGAGCATTACCGCCAGGTTGTGCGCCATGATGAAAATTTTGTTCCTTACTTTAGAATGGCAACGCCAGAGCAAGAGCTATCTAAATTACCACTTGGTTCTCGCCCTGCGAAGCGCAACCCGAACGGTGGGGTAGAAAGTCTTCGTGCTATTCCATGGATCTTTGCATGGAGCCAAAACCGTTTAATGCTGCCAGCTTGGTTAGGTGCATTAACAGGCCTTAAAGCTGCTTTAGATAAGTATGGCATCGAGACACTTCACGAAATGAGCTTAAAATGGCCATTCTTCCGTGCTCGTTTAGAGATGCTAGAAATGGTATTTAGTAAAGCCGATTCATGGTTAAGTGCGCATTACGATGATGCATTAGTAACTGAGCAATATAAGCCATTAGGCGTAAAACTTCGTCAGGAGTTGAGTGAGGCTATTGAGCTTGTGCAATCGCTTAGCCCACAAAAGAGCCTGCTTGCAGACCAACCTTGGATCAAAGAGTCAATCGCGCTTCGCAACCCGTACACAGATCCACTTAACTTATTACAAGTTGAGTTACTGCGTCGTTCACGCGAAGCTGACGAGGGCTCTGAAGGCGATATTGATAATGCCTTGATGATCACTATGACAGGTATTGCTGCAGGTATGCGTAATACCGGTTAATAGCTAGTATCATCAACCAATCGAGCATCGATTGGTAGGCTAATAACAAATCGTGCGCCGTGTTCATAAGGCTCGGCGCATATTTCTCCTTTCAAATTAAATTTAACTGCATTAAAAACAACATTTAACCCAAGTCCTAGGTGTTTATCGCCCATATTAGTGGTATAGAAAGGAGTAAAGATATCATGCAAGATAGCTTCCTTAATACCGACCCCGTTGTCTTGATAAATAATTTCGACATGCTTAGGAAAAGCTCTAATCTCGATCTCAATTAAACCGTGTAGCTTTATTGCAAAACCATGTTCGCAGGAATTAATGATTAAGGTTTTTAATATGTCACCAATAATTGCAGGGTAAGAAGTTATTACAACATTATCACCCTGAATATCGAATTTAATACACTTTCCTAAGTAACTTGAGAAAGGCAGAACTCTGCGTGATATTTCTTCTGTTAGGTTAAACTGGACTAGCGGTTTATCTAAATCAATAGACACATTGAGTGCCTTAAATTCTTCGACAATACTGGCAAGTCGAGCGATGCTAGCCTGTATTAAATCTTTTGCATCGTTTGTATCGTTTAAAAAGCTATGAAGGTGCTTGCTAGACAGCTCTTGAGATTTAAACTTTTGGCAAATAAGTGTTAGTTGATCATCAATTAAAGAGCTGGCAGTTACAATGGTGCCAATGGGCGTATTTAATTGATGCGCCATACCTGATACTAATGCGGTTAACGATGCTATTTTTTCGATTTCAATAAGTTGTGCTTGTGTGTTATGAAGTTTTGTTAATGTTTTAGATAGAACATTCTTTTGTTGCTTCGTCCTCACTGTCATCAACGTTAATACGATTAAAATTGAGCATAACGTAAAAGCAATCGCCATAAAGATCACTTTATTTGCTTTATTGTTTGAAGCCTGAACTTGATTTGATTTAGTTAAAAGTTCAATTTCTGCTTCTTTAGTCGTTATATCTAATTCTGTCAACGCTTTGGCAAGATTAGTACTGGTTTGTCTTCTCAGAATTTTTTCTTTAGTTTCATAGAGCTGTTTGTATGCATCAATTGCTGCATGGTAGTTTTTTTGTTGTAAATGCAAAGAGGCCGATAGTTCTTGTGTAGCTAGCAATAATTCATAGTCAGAGATTTTTTTATTTTTTAAATCAATTGACTGAATTTGTGCTAGAGCCTGAGCAGGTTTGCTTTGGGCTTCATATGTTTTTGCAAGTTCTAATACTACAGCAAGTTTATCGCTTTTAAGATTATCCTCATTTAGTAAATTGAGTGCTTTTTTCAATATTGTTTCTGCTTTTTTAAATTGTGCTTGAGAGTTATAAATTTTTCCCTGAGTGGTTAGGTTAACTACCTGATGCAAAACAAAGTTGTTGTCTTTTTGAAAGTCATATATGTCAGTAAGTAGCTCTAATGCTTGCTCATATTCTTTTAAACCGAGCAAAGCTATTGCCTGATGATTGGTCGTAATTGATTCATTAAAGGTGTCTTTGTTTGTTTTACTATATTGTTTAAATCTTTTAAATATGTCTGCCGCATTATTATAGAAGTGTAATTTTAAGTAGATAACAGCGATGTTGTTTTCAGTTTGCATTACAAGGTTATTATGTCTCATCTTTGCAAAAGGGAGGGCTAATTTGTATTGATTAAGTGCTTCTTGATATAACCCTAAATGAGAATAGATATTTCCCGAAATATTAAAGTAGCCATACATCAAGCTCTTATCTTTCGATTTGGCAACCATATTCTCGAACTCTACAAGCGTCGTCATCGCTTCATCTAGTTTATTATTACCAGATAAAAACCACGCTTTATAGTTGGTCATAATGATCTTCTGTTCAAGATTCAACTCAGTATTAGCTAGTAGCTTACTTACTTCTTCTAAACCTAGTTGTCTTGAGTTTGCGTAAGTGTTTTTAACTTGGCTGCGGAGTTTTTCAAATTCTATTGCTGTAATTGCAGTTGCTTGCAAAGGAATTGACAATAACATGCCTGCGATAATTTGAACCATGAATCTCATGATTTTTCCCTACCTTTGAAACATGTATCAACAGATAATACGTGTTTACACTACTGCTTTAAGATGATGTTCATTGTAAGTTTTCATTCATTTTAAGGGCATCTGAAAAGGCTTAAATTAAAGGCAGAATTCTCGTGCATGTATAAAAAAAGCGTCAAAAGTTAATTTAAGGTAACGTCTAAAATGTATTTTTCTAGTTATAAATTCTTATATTTAATGCTGGTCATACCTATTTAATTGCTAGCTATTGACTCAGTTAGGGTTATAAATAAAATATGCTGGCTTTCAACTCTGAGAGCTAGAGTTAACCCCTAACCACTCACGCAGTTTAAGAGTATTTTATGTCAAACGTGTCTACTTGCATTACCTATGATGCATCTACGTCGTTAGTTATGATGACGTTAAGAGGGACGGCAAGCGCACAGGATGTGATTAACTTTTACCAAATCGCCCAACAATACTCAGTATTATATGGGTCAGATAAAATACTCGTTGACGTGTCTGAGTTGACGCACAATTTCGCACCTGCTGATTTATTCACAATTATGCCGGCAGTGGCAAACTCTTTGAAAGAAGCTGTTGTGGCAATTGTCGTAAGTTTTGATGGTTTTATGCACGACTTATTTATGCAAAAAGCAAAGCGCTATAACTTACAAGCTGAAAACTTTGAATGTTTTAACAAAGCAAAAAATTGGCTGGTTCGTCAATAATTGGTCGAGCTAGTCATCGCTATTTTGTTGTGTATATCTGGGCTTACAAATACCGCTAATTTTTAGCTTTTATTGTGCGATTTACCTTGATGTTTACCGCCAAAACCTAGCAATTCATTACGTAACCTTTTAAACTGTTTAGCCAATTAATAATTATAATTTGTTATGACAGCAACTAGGATAGATGCAAGCAAACTAGCTCAAAATTCAGAGCCGTTTAGCTTCAATGATCAACAAAAAAATTCTCTTTTTGCCCAGCTTAAACAGCAACGTGGCATCTTATCTCAATCTGATATTTCTTCTCTTTGTCAGCAGTTTCAAGTTAGCCAAATTGAGTTACTAAAAGCCTGTGTACCCGTTGCAAGTTTATTTTCTGTGGCGCCTATTTCTAAATTCTACGTGGGCGCTATTGCAGTTGGGTTAAATGAGCAAGGCGAAACAAATTTCTATTTTGGCGCTAATGTTGAGTTTTCTCATCAAGCCTTGAGTTTAGTCGTTCATGCTGAGCAATCAGCGATTAATAATGCATGGCTTAATGGCGCGCAAGCAGTACAAAGAATTGCAATCAGTGACGCTCCTTGTGGCTATTGCCGTCAATTTATGAATGAATTGAGTACTGCAGACTCACTTGAGATTTTATTGCCAGAGCGTGACTTTAACCTTCATGAGTTATTACCTTATTCATTTGGCCCGAAAGATTTAGGTAATGATGCGTGTTTATTTTCGCATAAGCAAAGTGATAAACAATTTGCCGACCTTACCATTGATGACGCAAAACTTATTCAATTAGCACTCAATGCATATGTGCCATACACAGGTAATTTTAGTGCTGTTAAATTAAGTACATTTACCGAAGGGGATTTTTACGGAAGCTATGCCGAAAATGCTGCCTATAGTCCAAGCCTTTCGCCATTACAAAGTGCATTGAGTCAGTTTTATCTTGCGGGTTTAAGCTTTGATGATAAAACAGTTAAGTCGATAACCTTGTTAGAAACACAAGGGGCAGAAAATCAATATGAGGTGGCTAAATCTGTGCTGGCAAGCTTTGCAAACCCACCAGCATTTGAGCACTATATTGCGAAATTAAGTAACGCTTAATTAAGCAATAGTTTTGCAGCTTCAATGACGACGGCGACTGATTTTTTCTCAATCTCGCCGTGGTCAACATTCGGAATCTCTTGTTTAGTACGATTTACTAAAACACCTGCAACACATGCTGCGCGTAAGCCAAGGGCAGCACACATAGTAAATAGTGTTGCTGATTCCATCTCGTAGTTCATCACACCTAGTTTTTGCCACTCTTCACAGCTGCCTTGGAATGAGCGCGGAACATAACCTGAATAAGTATCGTAACGCTCTTGACCTGGGTAGAATGTGTCACTTGATGCAGTAATACCAATGTGGAAATTAATTCCTAATTTATCACATGCATTGACCATTGCTTGTGTAGCAAAAAAGTCAGACACAGCAGGGTAGCTTAGTGGTGCAAAATGCTGGCTTGCGCCATCTAATCGAACAGATGCTTGGCTAATTAAAATGTCGCCTTCATTGATGTGCGGCTGAATAGCACCGGTCGTGCCAATTCGCAAAAAGGTATCAATACCAAGTTGGGCAAGCTCTTCAACAGCAATTGAAGTAGATGGGCCGCCAATACCGGTTGAACAAACGACAACACTGTGGCCGTTTAGCTCACCACGGTAAACATGAAATTCACGAGTCTTCGCTAAGCATTCAGGGTTATCAAGAAGCGTAGAAATGCGTGCTGAGCGGTCAGGATCGCCAGGTACGATAGCAAGAGTTGCCCCTTTTAAGTCGTCACGTGTGATCCCTAAGTGAAATACCTTTTCCATTATTAAACCTTATTTTTGTCTAAAGCGTAATACTTTAATCATATGTGTTTAAAGTACAGGACAGATGTCCGATTAACTTAACAATGTTGCAAGAATTGCACAGTTAACCTAAACCTAAAGATGTCACCTTTAATGAGGATACATTATGCCAGCATCATCTTCTATGAACAAAAATCACGAATTTGCTCGTTGTTTAGAGAGCTCTCAAATATCTGCATCTGCACCGTTTCATTGGTTAGCACTTGCATTTAAGGACATCGCTAATGCGCCAATACTGAGTCTTGTCTACGGATTAGTATTTACCTTGATACCAGCGACAATTATGTATTTTGTATATCAGTTTGATACGCACTTAGTTATTTTGCCTGCTGTGGTTGGCTTTGCATTAATAGGCCCTGCCTTTGCTGCTGGCCTTTATGATGTGGCGTGGGAGCTTGAAAAAGGCCATAAACCTACTCTAATGCATAGCCTTAAATCTATGTTTAGAAACCCAGCAGGTGAATGGGGCTTTGCGGTGTTACTAATGGTGATTATGATTGTTTGGATGCGTTTAGCTGCGCTCATCCACGCCCTATATCCGAATGTTGTCAATCCAAGTTTTGAGCAATTATCGGCGTTTTTAACGCTCGGTAGTATTGTTGGTGGTATTTTACTTGTCACTGTATTTGCTATCTCTGCGTTTACCCCGCAAATTATGATGGAGCGCCGAGTTGATATCATGACTGCGGTAATTTCTTCGATGAACGCGGTTAAAACCAATTTTGCTGCCATGGTTGTTTGGGCTGGGATAATACTCTGTTTAGTGTTTGTTGGTTTTATTACAGGCACTGCTGGGTTTATTGTGATTATGCCTTTATTAAGCTACGCCAGTTGGCATGCATACATTGCTGTTATCAAAACCAAGAAGCCAAGAGGCTACGAATAATGAGTATTCACTTCGTTTGAATATAAATCTATAGCGGCAATCGACTCGGTTGCCGCAAAATTTGACTTTCTTTTCGCGCATGTTATACCTGCCAAAATACAGCGCTCTTATTTGACTAGAGCAGTTTAAATTTTTCTGCATTAAAAATATAATCTTTCAATATCAGTGAGTTATAGATTCGGTTGAGCAAGTGATTCTTGAGTCTTAAAAATCTTAACTATACACAAACCTGATTGCGTAAGTTTTTTGTTTACGCATGAATATGCAGACAATGATCAGCGGAGTAGAGATGAGTAACACACAAAAAGCATTCCACGAAAAACTAAGTCAGTGTCTTTGTCCTCCTGGCGATGGTGTATTTACAGTAAATACAGCAAAAGAGCGTAAAGATGCGCTGCGTACTAAATTATACGGTCAAACAGACAATGTTGATGTGCTTTGGAAAGAGTCACTTGAAACATTGGCAGAGTCTGAGCACAAAGCCGTTATTTTAGGTATTAGCTCTGACTGCGGCGGTGGTATATTACGTGGTGCTAACTGGGGACCTCTTTTTTTACGTTCTACCTTGATTGATCAACAACCGCAAGCACGCGCTTTTGATTTAGGTGATGTGCGTGTGATCCCACATTTACTGCATGATAAATACCTAAACGATGCGACCATCACAAACTGCCAAAAAGCGTTATATGCTGATGAAAACAGTGAATACCATGTATCACCTTTGTCTATCACAGAAGATGTCTGTGACGGCTTTTATGCGAACTACCCTGATAAGGGTATTTTTGGTATCGGTGGCGACCACTCAATTAGCTACCCGCTAACTAAAGCTTACTTAAAAGCAAAACGTGATGCTGGCAAACGCACTGCAATCATTCACTTTGATGCTCATACAGATTTATTAGTAGAGCGTCTTGGTATTGATTTATGCTTTGGTTCTTGGTGTACACATATTCTTGAGTACTTACCAGCGCCACGTAACCTAATTCAATTTGGTATCCGCTCTAGTGGTAAGCCTAAGCAACATTGGGAAGACACGTTTGGTGTTAAACAACATTGGGCCCACGAAATTATCGAACGTGGCTCTAAAGCAGTTGCTGATGAAGTGATTGCACAGCTCAAAGCAGATAATGTTGATGAGCTTTATGTGAGCTTTGATATTGATGCGCTTGATGAAAGCTTTGCTTCAGCGACAGGAACACCAGAAGCCGGTGGCTTAACACCTCAGCATGCATTAGACATTCTTGTTGCATTGGCTGACGAGTTCCCAATTACAGGTGCTGATATGATGGAAATCGCGCCATTCACCGACAGCTCACTAATCGGCCAAACAAGTTCTGAAACGACACTCAGAGAAGGTGCTAAAATCTCTGCATTTTTGATTGGTGCAATGAATAAGTAATTCATTTTGCAAGATTAGCGGAAACTTAGTTTCCGCTAATTGTTTATTTCTATTTTACATTTCAAATTTCATCACCTCGCGCTATATTTGTATAAAAAATAATTATAATTTCCGGTATAGCGACTATGCATAAGCTCTTTATCTTACTTTATTTACTAGTGTCTCTACCTGTATTCTCTGCAATTACAGTGGTCACTGAAAATTTACCGCAGTTACAGTATCAAGATGAGAATGGTGAGTTAGTGGGGACTGTAGTTGATAAAGTACTAACATCGCTCAAGCAAAGTAACATCAACTATGAAATTTCTGTGAACCCTTGGTCTGTTTCTTACAATGCGGCTCTTAGAGATGAAAATACATGTATATTCTCAATAGCTAGATTACCTGCTAGGGAGCGTGATTTTATCTGGTTGTCAAAACTTGGACGTTTCTCTGCTTCATTTTATTCGTTTAATTTTCAGCAAATTTCAATTAGTAATTTACAACAAGCTAAGCAATACCGTATTGCGGTGCTAAAAGATAATTACTCTCATATTTTCTTAAAAGAACATGGCTTTGATGAAACAAATCAGCTGATATTACTTGATAGTTTTGACAATATTTATGATGTGTTAAAAAGTCGTCGAACGAGCATAGATTTAGTCGTTTTAAGTGATCAACAATTTGATTTTGAATTACAAAAAGACTCTACACTCAACTCACTAAAACCAGTGTTTAGTATTCCTGTTGTTAATCCTGACTTATATTTTGCTTGTAATAAAAATATGAACACTGCATGGCTTGAGAAGTTAAGTAAAGCCTTTGCTGATTACGATTAAAAATAGCACTTGTTGATTGTAATAAAGCGGCTATAATCAGCTGCTTTTTGTCCATTCTCGCCAAACTCTAGCTAGCAAAACGAGCAAAAAGTTGTTTGCATTCAACACTCTGAATGCGTTTAAATGTTAGGAGTTACAATGAGTGACTTACTCATTATTATTATTTTAATTCTGATCAGTGCGTTGTTTGCTATGAGCGAAATTGCAATAGCAGCATCACGCAAGATTAAATTACGAGTAATGGTGGACGAGGGGAGTTCTAAAGCCCAAGCGGTGCTGGCGTTGCAAGAGCAACCTGGTGCTTTCTTTGCCATGATACAAATTGCCCTGAATGCAATTGCCATTTTGGGTGGTATTGTTGGTGAGCAAGCATTATCGCCTTATATCGAACAAATCTTAGGTATGATTTACCAAGGACCTTTACTAAGCCAAATCAGCTTTTTGATTTCGTTTTTGAGTATTACCTCTTTGTTTATTCTATTTGCTGACTTATTACCTAAACGGTTAGCGATGATTATGCCGGAAGCCGTTGCAGTTAATGTGGTTTCTATAATGCGCTGGGTAACTTTTGCGCTAACACCCTTTGTCGTTTTCTTTAATGGAATTACCAACCTGATTTTGCGCGCGTTTAAAGTACCCGCTGAACGAGAAGACATTGTTACGACAGAAGACATTGTGGCGATGATGGATGCAGGGGCAGAGTACGGTAGCTTACAGCAACAAGAATATGAGTTAATTGGCAATGTATTCGATTTAGAAGCGCGTTTTTTATCGAGTGTAATGACCCCACGTGATCAAATTGTCTATTTTGATGTTAAAGCAGATGCTCAAGAAGTGGCGACCAAAATTATCGAACACCCACATAACCACTTTTTAGTCTGTGATGGTAATTTAGATAAATTAATAGGTTCAGTTGAATCAAAAGATATTTTGCGCAAAGTACTTAAAGGGCAAAGCGCCGAAATTGATAATGAATTGATAAGCCAAGATATTTTTTATCTTCCAGAAACATTGAGTTTGTCTGAAGCTTTAAACACATTCAAAAAAGCGGCTGAACCATTTGCCGTTGTGGTTAACGAGTATGCACTCATGGTAGGTATTGTCACTGTCAAAGATTTAATGAAAGGCTTTATGGGGGATTTAATTAGCCATCAAGGCGAAGAGTTAATTATTCAACGTGATAATTCATCTTGGCTGGTCGATGGTTTAACACCTGTGGTTGAGCTTGCTAAGGTACTTGAAATTGAAGAGTTTCCTGAGCAATCTCATTACGAAACAGTCGCAGGGTTTTTGATCTACACCATGAAACGCCTGCCTAAACGCGCTGAGTTTATCAATTTTGGTGGCTATAAGTTTGAAGTTGTCGATGTTGAAGGAGTGAAAGTCGAGCAACTACTCGTTACTCGCATTTCGGATACTGTTTAGGCCGCCGATGCGGCCTTACTCAAAGGCGCCTTTCACAAGGGCGTTACCTTTGCTTACCATATGAATACCCTTTGACCAGCATTCTGTTGGCGCAAGCGTTGTTTTATTAAGTAGCACAAGATCGGCATCTGCATTTTGTTTAATGACACCTTTATTGATACCCAGTATCTGTGCAGGGTTTGATGTAATCGCCATTAAAGCGTGTTCAATCGAAACATTATATTTTTGCACTGCTTCTACAAACGAACCATGCAATGTAGACTCTTTACCGACTTCAAGGCCAAGCAGATTATAGCTTTTGTCAAAAATAGGGAGACTTGCATGGCCATCAGAGCTCATAGTGAGCTTTGTTGGGTCGACCTTATTCTCTAGGCAATAAGCGAGTGCGTGTGCGGCAGAGTATTCACCATGAGCAAGGTCATACTCGGTTGTACTTGTTGTAAAATCGATAGTGCCACCGGCTTTACAAAACTCTACCCCAGCATTAAGTAAGTCGATATTTCGATTCATGTGAGTTGGGTAAAATTGTGCCAGTGAAATATCGGTTAGCTTATCAACCTCATGTAATAACGATAAATGTGTATCAACAGGGCCAACATGAATGCTGACAGTGCCTTTTTTACCACTTAACATGCCTGCCACTTTTGCCTCAGCGGCAAGCTCTGTCAGCTGTTGCACCGTGGGTTGGCTACTACGATGATCAGATATAGCAACTTCACCCACACCAATAAACTCATCAATGTACATTAAATCGCTGGTGACTGAGCCTGTCAGTGTTTTCGCAGGTAAATGATATGAGCCCGAATGACAAAACACGTTGAGCCCAAGCTCTTTCAGCTCTTTTGCTTTAGCAATCAGGTTACTATGAGTTCGACTACTTGAGTCAGTGCCAAGGGCTGCAATAACGGTTGTTGTGCCATGCAATGTTGCATCAGTCAGGTTCATTTCTGGTGTTCTACTTGCGAATCCAGCTTCGCCGCCACCGCCAGTTATATGTACGAGTGAATCGACAAACCCCGGGACCAAAATACAATGTGTGCCATCGACTGTGGTAATTCTCTGATAAGTATCGATGGTGATTTCAGGCTGTATATCAACTATTTTTCCGCCAGCAATAAGAACATCTTGAGTGCCTAAAGGTGAGGGGGCGAAAACGTCTGCGCCTTTTATAAGTG
Organism: Pseudoalteromonas sp. S2721; assembly: GCF_005887425.1. NCBI lineage: Bacteria > Pseudomonadati > Pseudomonadota > Gammaproteobacteria > Alteromonadales > Pseudoalteromonadaceae > Pseudoalteromonas > Pseudoalteromonas sp. S2721. The sequence goes on along the minus strand of NZ_PNCZ01000014.1, from coordinate 147,245 downwards.
TTAACATAATTAAATCTTTTACTGATAGTTAATAAAGTGTGCGAGAAAAATAAAGCAGCTAGCAAGGCCAAACAAAGCTAAAGTGAAGCGCCAAATAAAACGTGCCCATTCACTCCAATCTAATTTAACAATACCTAAACAGCCAATGAGACTAGCAGAAGTCGGAATAAAAATATTGGTTAAACCATCACCCAACTGAAATGCTAACACCACAATTTGACGTGAGATATTTAATAAATCACCGAGCGGTGACATTAGCGGCATCGTTATGGCTGCTTGTCCAGAGCCTGACGAAACAAAGAAGTTAAATACACTTTGAAATAATAGCATGCCCCAAGCCGCAATATAGTCGGGTACAACTGAAATGCTGGTGGCACTGTAGTACAGCAAGGTATTTAGAGTTGAAGGCGAGGTTAAGTCACTACCGCCAAGTATTAAAATAACGCCTTTTGCCAGAGCAACTAAAAGCGCTGCAGGTAGGAGCTCTTGAGCACCTTCTTTAAATGCGTTTGCGCTTTCATTGGCAGTTTGTTTTTTAAATAGGCTGGCGATTACAGCACAAGCAATCCCTAGGCAAAAGAATTGCGCTGCTAATTCAGGAATATAATACTGCCTAGCCATCACGCCCCAAATAACCCAAACAATGCCAGCAATAAAAGTAAGTAAGATTAGTTTATCTGCGTTATCTAAATTTATTGCACTGTCTTGGTGTTGGTTAGATTGTTGTTTAGTGGCTCTGATAGAGTTGGCATAGCGAATAGTGAATACAAGGCCAAATGAAGTAAAAACAAGCCAAGCAACCATTCTGAACCCTGCGCCAGAAAAAACGGGAATTTCAGCTATAGACTGAGCTATGGCAATGCTAAACGGGTTCATCCATGAGGTGGCAAAGCCAATTTGTGTAGCAACATAGGTTGTTAATACCGTTACTTTTGCGTCATAGCCAAGTTGTTTCATAATTGGGAATAACACAATACAAAAGGCAATGGCTTCCTCACCCATGCCGAAAACCGCACCACCTAAAGAGAAAAGCACGAACAAGAGAGGAATGAATACCCACTCAATATGTTGTGTTTTATTGATCAGTGCCATGATGCCGTTATTTACCGCACCGGTTTTTAAGATAATCCCAAACGCACCGCCAGTGATTAAAATAAACGCCATCACACCAATCGCTGCGCCATACTTATCACCTGACACTAATCCTTCAAATAAGACATTAGCGAGGCCAATTTCACCACCTTCTGCAAATAATGCTGGCGGGGTATGATCTGAGGCTGTTTGATATTGTGATAATTCAACACTATGGCTATCTTTTTCGGCATTAAATACACCGGGGGTTATAAATAGGCTGGCAAAATAGGCGATAACTGCGACGCACAACAAAATGATGCTCGCATCTGGCATCGCAAACTGTTTGTTTTTCATAAAGTCACTTAAATGTCATTCGACGTTTATAAGATAAGCAAGGTATTGTAGCCCTTGCTAAGAAAGATTAATACTGAGAGTCGTCAGTTTAAGATAACGTAAGCTCAAAAGTGTGGGCGACGATTAAGCCGCCCATACCTTGCTAAAAGCGATAGCTCAAACTTAACGTATAGCGACTGCCATAAGCATTATGGTTTATAGAATCAAAACCTCGACTTGAACCATATAGTTTAGGCGGTTCTTTATTGAAGATATTATCGATACGAGCACGGATTGATAATGCATCATTGATAAAATATCCGGCTGATAAATCCCATACTAGCCAGTCATCAACATCACGCTTTAACTCATCATTAAGCTCGCCAAGTTCTTCTAGCTCGTCTATTTCACGGCCACGAAGCCCTTCAATATCATCCTCATAGCTACTGGTATAATTGGCACCTAGATTTATGTAATAACTCTCGGCATCCCAATCGATAGAGAATCTGCCAACATTTTCAGGGTAGCGATAAGTGCCGATTAGCTTTTCGATTGCATCTGAACCGGGTTTATTTCTCTCAAACTCTAAATAGTGTGTACCATCAAAAGCGAGCGTTAAGTTACCTTGTGCAAAAAGAAAACGATGATCGAACTTAAAGTCGATACCCGCTAAGGTTTGTGTGCCGGTATTTTCCAGTGGAATAACATGGTCTCTAAATAGTGGCAGGAATAGCTCATCTTCTCGCGGATTAAATTCACTAATATAGTTTGTTAGGATCTCTGAAAGATTAGCGCCATCACTTTCGATATTAAGGCCTGCATTATCGGTTACTTCACACAGCTGCTGCTCGTACGAAATACCTTGTTGTCCTTGTGGTACTAAGCCACAGTGACGAAGAGACGCGTCCGTAATTGCTCTATCAAGCACGGCAGTCATATTGGTATCGATGACTTGTTCATGATCAAAATGCCAATAATCGACGGTTAGATTGGTATTTACAGATGGACTCCATGCAAAGCCAATGCTGAGCGCTTCAGACTCCTCGGCTTTGAGTGCTTGATTACCAAGTTCTAGGCTGTTAACACTGACTTCAGTACCATCACCCATACAGTATAAATCTGCAACAGCCTGATTTGCGCCGCAATCAAAGCTTGATTGTGTGGTACGTAATTTTACGCCAGCTTGAGTTAATGAAGGTGCTCTAAACGACGTTGACCAAGAGCTCCTAATAATTAGAGAATCTGAAGGGCGGTAGCTTAAACCCACTTTAGGGTTAAACGTTCCACCAAAGTCATCGTAATGATCGTAACGACCAGCAATTTGCAGTTCTAGCTGCTCAGTAACTGGCATATTCAACTCTACAAATGCAGCGTACTGCGTACGGTCTGCTTCTGATAAGCTCGAGCCAAAACCAAAAACATCGACTAAATAACCATTTTCAGCACGCGCTTGTGAGTCTAATGACGGAATATCTTTTAACTCTTCTCGGCGAGCTTCAATACCAAATGCAGCATATATGGGTAACTCATTAAATGTAAATAAATCGCCATTAAAGTTTAAATCCCATCCGTAGACTGTACTTTCACCACTTCTACTTGGGTTTGCTTTTGCAAGCTCAAGCACCGAATCATTATTAGCATCACCCTGTAAAAAAGGGTTGTAGAATGGCATTAACTGACCTTGCGCACAATTGAGATGAGTTCCATCAAATGTAGCTAATGATCCGTCGGAGCATAATTCACCAGTGATTGCAGCATGAAATTGGTAGCGGTTGTAAATACCATCAATCGCTTCTTGCTCTGACTTAGAACGAGAAAATGTTACACCAGACTCCCAACTCCAATCCCCAATGTAACCGGCTAGGCTACTGACTAATCGAAAGTTTTTAGTTTCAACTTCAACAGTTCGTGGTGAATTAAAGCGTGCATCAAATGCAAAGCCATACACTTCTCGACCCGCTTGAGTGGTAAATGGATCAATATAAAGCTGGTCCATTAAGTCGTTACTGCCATCAGCGTTATCATAAATGAATAGCGCATCTTCTATGATAAACGGACCATCATCGTCGTTTATTTGATTGATTGGTGCAGGTGATGAATAGGCTTTTGATTTAGTTTGGCTATAGAAGAAATCGGTATGCCAATCTAAATCACCTAAGGTGCTGTTAAACATAAAGCCAGTTGAAAGGCTTTCAAATGGGGTTTCTAGGTAATCATCTTGGTTTGCATAGTAAGCACAAATTTGCTCACCATACTCAGTCGTGACAAGCTCTGTTTTACAGTTTGGCGCTGGTAGTTCATTGCCATCTCGGCTACTGAAGTAATAAATGTTTGGTGAGTTCTCAAGTTTCGGTAAATATGAGTAACCATTTACTAGATTAGGCGTTGCGGTATAACTTCTGTCGGTCGCTTTAAAGGCATTGCGGTCGTAAATATCAGCAAATACCGTTAAGTTACTTTCACCGATATTGGTTCCGTAGACTAAGTTAAGTTGCTTCTTAGCTTCGTCATGACTGTCAAAGCTATTGGTGTAAGAAGTGTTTACTTCAGCTCCTTGATAGTCATCTTTGAGAATATAGTTAATAACACCGGCTACCGCATCAGCTCCATAAATTGCTGATGCGCCAGTGGCTAAAATATCAATGCGCTCGATTGCAGCAAGCGGAATTGAATTTACATCAACAAAGTTTTCAGTGCCTGCTGCAAACGAGCTTGGTGCTACGCGCCTACCATTAATGAGTGTTAATGTGGCTGAGGGGCCCATACCTCGGAGGCTTGCAGCGGATTGACCCGCTGGCGTTGAGGTTGATGTACCACCACTTTCAGATGTTGAAAAGGTACCGGAACCGCCTTTAAAAACCGATAAATCTTTTAATAATTCATGAATAGTGTTCGCTCCTGAGCGCTTGATTGCATCTTGGTCAAGCACGGTAAGCGGGATGGTTCCTTCTAAATCAACCCCTTTAATTCGTGATCCTGTTACTTCTACTCGTTCAATTTTTTCTGATTGTTGGTCGTTTTGAGCATACACAGCGTGTACTGGGCACAGCACAGCACTGATTGCTACAGCAATTGATAACTGACGAAACATATTGATTTACCTTTGTCTTAAAAAACACACGGCAAAACCGTGACGTTTTGAATAATTGTTATAATTTTTTAGACAGGGCAGTGGGTTATAGACACAACTAGCCCCTCACAGGAAGTGAGGTGTGGCTACTCGTCAAACCACTCCGAAAGGTAGTGTGGAGAGTAGAAATATGTGCAAAGCGATAATGCGTTTTTCAACATAATTCCAATCCGTAAGGTCTTTTGACAAAGCTAGCGATACAGTGCTAGCTTACTCGCGTTTTTAAATGTTCCTTTTTTTTATAGCAAGCAACAAAAAGCTGCGCAAGCAATTTTCTAATATTTTTTTACAAGAGTGTAACAATATGAACATCCTTAAGGAGCAAAAGACTAAATATCAAACTTCAGCTTTTTCTTTGGTATTTAGTTTGTTTTTCGCATCATTTGGCAGCAAAGTCTATGCAAATGATCAACAGCAAACGCTAGTTTTAGTCGGCGGATCTTTGACCACCTGTTCAAGTATGAGCCCTAAAAATTGCCTCTCGAACAAACAGATTAGTGGTAAACAGACTAATCAATATCGATTAAATAATGATGCTTTATCTGCAATAAAGACAAATTGGCCAACCAAGAATAAAAAAAATCGTCTGCAAACGCTCAAGGTATTAGCACAGATTGCACGTCAAAGGTCAGGTGTGATCACTAAAAGTGATATTTTATGGGCATGGCGTGATTTAGATAACAAGTTACTAAACGAACTCACTGATTCAGAATACAACTTTGTCATAGACTCACTTGAAGTGGCTGTATCAAATACAGATTCGACCCGCCAAAAAGAGTTGGTAAGTACAAGCGATAATAACGAACATGCAGCCAATGATATTTTAGACTTTGTTGCTGCTTCATTAAAAACAACCACCGAATCACCAACAATTTTAGCGGTTACTGCATCAAGCAGAGATCCATATGAATCAGCTGACTTTTATGAAGGGTTATTAAACTTTACTGGTGTTGAATCAAGCTGGTTACCTCTAACACCCGCCTTAGCAATTGCGATTACTAGTAAGCAATGTGAGAGTTTGGAATCTTTACGTACAGAGTCTATGGGCGTTTTTAATCGTGAGACTATTTACCCTGATCGAATCAAGGCCGAAAAAGCGCTTTGTGATAAAGGGGTCGATCATTTAGTTAAGCTGATTAAAAACGCGACGGGTATTATGTTTAACGGTGGCGATCAGAGTTTAACCAGAAAAGTACTGTTTGATGATAACGGTAAGCAATATCCTTGGACTCAGACAATTTTACAAAGACCATTACTTGTTGGCACAAGCGCAGGTACAGCGGTGCAAAGTGGTGGTAAAAATGCCTATGGCACAGTGCCGATGATTTCAAATGGTACAAGTTTAGCGGCAATGAGAGAAGGCTCGTTTGCGGTATCACCGCCAAGTGAGCGCTGTGAAAATGAATGCGGTGATAAGCTTTCGGCTGATAGTCTTACCTATGAAAAACAAGGTGGGCTTGGCAGCTTTACTTATGGTGTTCTTGATACACACTTTAGCGAGCGCAACAGAACAATGCGTTTGGCAAGATTACTGGCAGATACCGGGCAACAGCATGGTTTTGGCATTGATGAGACCACCGCCCTTGTATCAATTCGATCTGGTGAAACTGCACTAATGACGGTGATTGGTAAAAGCGGTGTCGTGCATGTTCAATCAGATGCTAAAAACAGCGGCGCAATCAGTTATTGGCCTGCTGGTGCAGTTATTGATGTAACAAAGGATGGTTTTACTCTAGCTAAACGAACTGTAGATAATGCGCTCCCTAGTATTAAAATTCCGCCACTGCCGATGCAGCGTTTCGGCACTATATTTTCAGATGCTAAATTACGTTCGCTTGTACAAGCTATGTGCTTAACACAAGAGCAACAAGCAGTCGCTCAGCATGATGAGTTTTTATTGGATTTAAATGCCACTGACAATACTCATTATTACCGTGTAAACACCAGTAGTACAGGCTGTGCGGTAGAAAACCTAGCCTTTAAAGTTAAGACATTTTAAGGGTGTAAGGTACTGAAAAAGTAGTGGATTATTTGTTCATTATTAGTTAGCGTAAGACTAATAATGAACAAACCATGGAATGGGGTTATGAAATATAATGTACTACTTTTATTTATTTTTGGCTGTTTATTTGCCTATTTATCTATACCAGTCATAGGTTATGGCTCGGCGATTGCGATTCCAACCGAAGTACTTTCAGCCCTTTATGACTTGTCACCTAACTTTGCTTTATCAATGGTTGATATCGTTACTTTAGGCCTTCCTTTGTTAGCGTTACTTTTAGTATTTTTACTCATTAGTAAGTCCCTGTACCTTAGAGATAAAGCGTATTCATACTTTATATTGCTGACACCATTTTTAGCGCTGCATTTATATTTTGCTGTTAACAGCTTTTCTGCAAATATTGATAACACCACTTTACTGACTAGTCTGCCTAAGTATGTATTACTAGTGCTTTTTGTTGCGCTTTTTTCTACTCATAAGAAACCGAACTTTAGTTGATGTAAGTCATACGCGAAAGTTCAACATATAAGCTAATCTGTAATTAATCAGTGAACCAAGTTGATAACACAATGAAAAAATTACTGCTATTAACAAGTGGGGGTGATTGCCCTGGGCTTAATGGGGTGATCAGAGCGGTGGTTAAAGCAGCCGAACATGATGGCAATTGGCAGGTGTATGGTAGCCGAAGAGCTTACGGTGGTGTGCTTGAAAAGCCAAATGATATTATACACTTAACTAGTGAAGTGGTGGCGGGTATTCATGTTCGTGGTGGAACAATTCTCGAAACTGTTAATAAAGGGAATCCAACCGCTTTTCCTGCTGAAATAGCAGGCGAACAAGTGTTTATTGACCGCTCTGATGAGTTAATCAGTATTATTAAGCAACTTGGGTTTGATGCCGTTATAAATATTGGTGGTGATGGTTCGCATAGGGTATCTCAGCATTTATTTGAGCATGGCTTAAATATCGTAGGCGTACCAAAAACCATTGATAATGATTTATATGGCACTGATTACACAATTGGTTTTCAGACTGCTGTCGACACCGCCACCGAAGCAATTGATCGATTAATACCAACAGCGCAAAGTCATAACCGAGTGATTGTAACAGAAGTAATGGGGCGCGATGCAGGCTGGATTTGTTTGCATTCAGCCATTGCAGCTGGCGCAGAAGTCGCACTTATTCCAGAAATTCCTTACGATATTGAAGCGATTAAAGCCAAACTAACATCACGTTTTGATAAAGGCCACGGATTTGCCAATATTGTCATTTCAGAAGGAGCTAAACCTGTTGCTGGTGGTGTTGTTAGTAAACAATCAAATGAACTCGGTTACGAAAACCCTGTACTAGGTGGTATTGCTGAGCAGCTTGCTTCACAAATACGTGTAGCGCTTGACCTTGATGTAAGAGTAACCGTATTAGGGCATATTCAACGTGGTGGCACACCTAATGCGTTTGATAGGGTGCTTGCAGCAGAGTTTGGGGTGCAAGCATTCGAACTTGTTAAGAGAGGCCAGTTTGGTTTTATTCCTGTCAGTAAAGACGGTGAAATTAAACCAATCAGTTTAAAAGAAGCAACTTCTGAATATCGTGTCATCCCTCTAGAACATCCTTTAATAACAAGTGCCCGCGCAATGGGCATGTGTTTAGGCGAATAATCTGCGAATTGATATAACTTCAATTCGCATAACTAATAGTTTTAAAACAACTTTCTCAGTTACGTTCGTAATAATTCAATGCGCAATTTATGTATTGCACAAAATTCATGCGTTAAAGCAAGCATTTTATTTAATGTAAAGTTCTTTAAAGATGGTTGATCTGTGCCTTTTTTGGTTTAGAATGATCGTTCACTCTAAACTAAGGAACTACACATGCAGCGCTCTCGCATTCCATTTTTTGCAGTGTCAGCTTTGGCTGGTGCTGTTTTATTATCAGGCTGCGGCCAATCAGAATCGGCTCAAGGGCAAACGCAGGCAGCGCAAGCTGTTCCTGTTGGCGTTATTGAGATGCAAAGCAAACCACTTACGCTAACTAAAGAATTGCCAGGTCGTGTGGCTGCTTCACGTATTGCGCAAATTCGTCCGCAGGTTAACGGTATTATTCAATCACGTATGTTCGTTGAAGGTGCTGAGGTTGAAAAAGGCCAAGCTTTATATCAGATTGACCCATCCACATTTGAAGCTGAAGTAGCAACTAGTAAAGCCGCTATTACTAAAGCTCAAGCCAGTATTGCTAATGCCAAGGCAAAAGCAGAACGCTATAAAGAGCTATTAAGTATCAAAGCTGTAAGCCAACAAGATTACGACGAAGCTGATGCAGCATACAAAGGTGCAAAAGCTGATTTACTAACGGCTCAAGCGCAGCTTAAAACCGCTGAAATCAATTTAAACTACAGCAAAGTGTTAGCGCCAATTAGTGGCCAAATTGGTAAATCAGATGTCACTGCCGGTGCCCTTGTGAGTGCTAATCAAGCAACAGCATTAGCAACCATTACTCAATTAGACCCAATTTATGTTGATTTAACTCAGTCAAGCAGTGAACTAACACGTTTGAAAAAAGCCATTGCTGCGGGTGAGCTTGATAAAGATGCCGCTTTACATTCAAAAGTTGAATTAAAGATGGAAGACGGTAGTACTTATCAACATAAAGGTACATTGCAATTCTCTGAAGTGACTGTTGATCCAAGCACAGGCTCAGTAACCTTACGTGCTGAATTTCCTAACCCTGAAAAATTACTGCTGCCTGGTATGTATGTTCGTGCAGTGATTGTTGAAGGTGTTAAAAGTGATGCGATTTTAGCACCACAGCGTGGCGTAAGCAGAAACACCAAAGGTGAACCTACTGCCATGGTTGTAAGTAAAGACAATACCGTAGAAGCACGTGTGCTTAAAACTGATCGTACTGTTGGCTCAAATTGGTTAGTGACAGACGGCCTAAACAGTGGCGATAAGTTAATTGTTGAAGGTTTACAGAAAATCCGCCCAGGTGCACTAGTCAATGCAATGCCTGCAGAATCAGCAGCAAACAGCCAGTAACGGAGAAACTTAATGTCACGATTTTTTATTGATCGGCCCATATTTGCATGGGTACTTGCTATCGTTGTGATGCTGGCAGGTATCTTAGCAATTAGAAGTTTGCCGGTTGCGCAGTATCCATCAATTGCACCACCTGCAATTAGTATTCAAGCCACATACCCTGGTGCGTCGGCCCGTACTCTAGAAGATACGGTTACACAGGTTATTGAACAAAAAATGAAAGGGCTAGATGGCTTGCTCTACATGTCTTCAACCTCTGAGTCTAACGGCTCTGCGACATTAACCTTAACCTTTAGTGCAGATACAGACCCGGATATCGCACAGGTTCAAGTACAAAACAAATTGTCGCTTGCAACACCGTTATTACCAGAAGAAGTACAACGTCAGGGTGTCTCGGTTGCAAAATCGGCTCGTAACTTCTTAATGGTTGTAGGCTTTGTATCTGAAGACGGTAGTATGAACAACATCGATATCGGTGATTATGTTTCATCAAACGTGCTTGATATTATTTCGCGTGTAAACGGTGTAGGTGAAGTACAGCTGTTTGGCTCTCAATATGCAATGCGTATTTGGTTAGACCCAGCAAAGTTACTTAAATACTCGTTAACTCCTGCTGATATTAGTGCTGCAATCAGTGCTCAAAATGCGCAGGTGTCAGCAGGTCAATTAGGTGCGTTGCCAGCGGTGAGTGGTCAGCAATTAAATGCAACGGTAACTGCACAAAGCCGCTTACAAACACCTGAGCAATTTAGAAATATTTTTGTAAAAACCAATGCTGATGGTTCAGTTGTTCGTTTAAGTGACGTTGCTGATGTTGAATTAGGTGGTGAAAATTACGGTGTTGTTGCGCGTTTTAACGGCAAACCGGCATCAGGTTTAGGTGTTAAGCTTGCCAGTGGTGCTAATGCACTTGATACAGCAGATGGCGTAAAAGCCGCTCTTGCTGAACTTGAGCCTTTCTTCCCTGAAGGTTTAACAACGGTTGTTCCTTACGATACGACGCCATTCGTATCACTTTCAATTGAGAAAGTAGTAAGCACTCTAATCGAAGCTGTTGTGCTGGTGTTCTTGGTCATGTACTTATTCTTACAGAACTTCAGAGCAACACTTATTCCGACTATTGCAGTACCTGTTGTATTGCTTGGTACGTTTGCTATCTTGCAAGTGTTTGGCTTCTCAATTAATACCCTAACCATGTTTGCGATGGTACTTGCAATCGGTCTACTGGTAGATGATGCAATCGTCGTGGTTGAAAACGTTGAACGTGTTATGACTGAAGAGAACTTATCTCCTCTTGAAGCAACACGTAAATCAATGGATGAAATTAAAGGTGCCCTTGTTGGTATTGCGATGGTGCTTTCGGCAGTATTCGTGCCTATGGCGTTCTTCCCTGGCTCAACAGGGGTTATTTATCGCCAGTTCTCAATTACCTTGGTAACTGCGATGAGTTTATCAGTGTTGGTTGCATTGATTTTAACGCCAGCTTTATGTGCGACTATGCTAAAACCAAGTCATGTACATAACGATAAATCTTTATTTGGTCGTTTCTTCCTTGGCTTTAACCGAGGTTTTGACAGAACGAACTCGGGTACACAAGGTTTTGTGTCTCGCATGATCAAGCACAGTAAACGCTATTTACTTATTTACGGTTTAATCGTGGGTGGCATGGTGTTTATTTTCTCACAATTACCATCGGCATTCTTACCAGATGAAGACCAAGGTATTTTATTTAACCAAGTCAGCTTACCTGCCGGTGCGACAACAGAGCAAACGTTAAAAGTTGTTGAAAAGATGGAACATCACTTCTTAGAAGAACAATCAGAAGCGGTAAAATCTATCTTTACGGTAACAGGCTTTAGCTTTGCAGGTTCTGGTCAAAACGCGGCAATCGGCTTTGTGGGTTTAAAACACTGGGATGAGCGTCAACGCCCTGATCTAACCGTCGGTGCGGTTGCAGGTAAAGCCATGGGGTACTTCTCAACCATTAAAGAAGCATTCGTGTTTGCTTTCCCACCTCCTGCGGTTGTTGAGCTTGGTACTGCAAACGGTTTCACCTTGTTCTTACAAGATAGGGTTGGTCTAGGTCACGAAAAACTACTTGAAGCACGCAACATGTTTTTAGGTATGGCTGCACAAAACCCGGTGTTATCAGGTGTGCGCCCGAATGGTCAAGAAGATAAGCCAGAGCTTGAGCTTGATATTGATTTAGCAAAAGCCGAAGCATTAGGCCTAACGCAAGCAGATATCAATAATACGTTATCAACGGCTTGGGGTAGTAGCTATGTAAATGACTTTATTGACCGTGGTCGTGTGAAAAAAGTGTACTTACAAGGTACGCCAGAATCACGCATGGTGCCAGAAGACCTAGATGAGTGGTATGTACGTAACAATAATGGTGACATGGTGCCATTTACTGCCTTTGCTCATTCTTATTGGACTTATGGCTCACCGCGTCTTGAGCGTTATAACGGCTTCTCAGCGATGGAAATCCAAGGTGCTGCTGCTCCAGGCTACAGTACGGGTCAAGCGATGGCTGAAGTTGAGAAAATAGTTAAGAAGTTACCACCGGGTGTATCGTTCGAATGGACAGGTATTTCATATGAAGAACGTTTAAGTGGTGGTCAAGCGCCATTACTGTATGCACTTTCATTGTTGGTTGTATTCCTATGTTTAGCGGCGTTATATGAGAGCTGGTCAGTTCCTGCAGCGGTAATGCTTATTGTACCGCTTGGAGTCTTTGGTGCGTCGATTGCGTCATTTGTATTTAATTTATCTAACGATATTTATCTCCAAGTGGGTCTATTAACCACCATAGGTCTGGCATCAAAAAATGCCATCTTAATTGTAGAGTTTGCAATTCATAAAATGGATGAAGGTATGAAACTTGTCGATGCCGCGGTAGCAGCTATTCGCCTTCGTTTACGTCCAATCTTTATGACATCAATGGCATTTGTGTGTGGTGTACTACCACTGGCAATTGCATCAAGTGCAGGCTCAGGTGCACAAAACGCACTCGGTATTGCTGTTATTGGCGGTACGCTTGCGTCATCGACTATTGTGGTAATCTTTGTGCCGCTGTTCTTTGTACTGGTGCGCCGAGTATTCCCCGGCAAAACAAAATCAACTAATGAGGAGCAGGCATAATGAAAGCTAAACTTATCTCAGTGTCTGTTGCTGCACTTATGTTATCTGCCTGTAATATGGCGCCAGATATGGAGCAACGTGAATTACCTGTTGCTCAAAACTATGATATCCAAGGTACAGCGGGCGATATCAATGCGCTCAATTGGCAGTCATTTTTCAGTAATGCGCAACTTCAACAGTTGATTGCGCTAACGCTTGAAAACAACAAAGATATTAAAACTGCTGCACTGAATGTGCAGCAGGTTAGAGCAATGTATCAGATTGAAGATTCTGCACTTTACCCAAGCATTGATCTCAATGCATCGGGTACTCGTCAGCGTCTTCCAGCAGATTTATCTGGTACTGGTCAAGCTACTATCTCTGAAAACTATTCAGCAACTGTTGGCTTAACCGCTTATGAGATTGATCTTTGGGGCAAAGTCCGCAACCAATCAGAGCAAGCTTTGCAAAACCTGTATTCTGCAGAATACAGTTTAACCAGTGTACGCATTAGTTTGATTTCTGAATTAGTGAATGCATGGCTTAACTATGCGACTGACAAAGAGCTATTGGCTTTAGCAAACGAGACTTTAAAGTCTCAGCAGGAGTCTTTAGAGCTAACCCGTAAAACATTTGCTCTGGGTGCTGCCTCTCAGTTAACGCTATCGCAACTTGAAAGCACAGTAGCAACCGCGAAAGTTGATATCGCAAACTATCAGCGTTTATTAAAGCGCGATAAAAATGCTCTCGATTTTTTAGTGGGTAAAACCGTCACTGCGGATTTATTACCATCACAAAATATTGATGATGTACTGAGTTTACCGGATGTGCCAGTAGGGTTACCGTCAGAGCTTCTTACTCAGCGACCTGATATCAAAGCTGCAGAGCATGATTTATTGGCAGCCAATGCAAATATTGGTGTGGCAAAAGCGGCATTCTATCCAAGCATCAGTTTAACCGCGAATGCGGGTACAGCTTCTGCTGACTTGAGTAATCTTTTTGATTCAGGTTCAGGTACTTGGAGTTTTGTACCTTCAGTAAACTTGCCTATTTTTAATATGGGTCGTAATCAAGCTAATCTCGATGTTGCAAAAGCACAGCAAGAAATGGCAATAACCAGTTACGAGCAAACCATTCAACAGGCATTTAAAGAAGTCTCTGATGCCCTTGCTGACCGTGAAGGTTATATGCACCAGCTAGATGCCCTGAATGATTTGTACCAAAGTAATGAGCTATCTTTTACTTTATCGGATGCGCGTTTTCAAAAAGGCGCAGACAGCTACTTGCAAGTATTGGATGCACAACGAAATTGGTACAGTGCAGGACAACAGTTAATTTTGGGTAAGCAAGCGTATTTGGCGAGCCAAATTAATTTGTATAAAGCACTGGGCGGCGGCTGGAATGCACAAAGTACTGTGCAATAAATCAGCAAAAGCATAATTTATTTAAGGTTTTGCAGGATCTTAGTTGTTTTGACTCTCCTCTAAGATTAAGATCCTGTAAACCTTATTTAAATTAAAGTTAACCATAGTCAGTAAAGCTTGGAGAAACCATGACGCAAAAAACAAAAAGACACAATGACCCTGCGCTTGCCGAGGCAAGACGTAATCAAGTGCTTTGTGCCGCGGCAGATTGTTTTCGACGTAAAGGCTATCATGGCGCAGGAATGGCGGAAATCTCGAAGACTGCGGGTATGAGTGCTGGCCATATCTATAATTACTTCGCCAGTAAAGAAGCAATTATAGAATCGATTGTTGAACGTGATATGGAAGAAATGTTCTCAATCTTTAAAGAGTTTGCTGATAAACCCGGCGATCGTGTCACTGTTCTGCTAGATGGTCTTGACCGAGGCGTTGAGCGCCATACCGATTTGAGTCAAGGTGCGCTTGATTTAGAAATGCTTGCCGAGGCAGCACGTAATGAAAAAGTCGCTAACTTACTGCGTGAGTCAGATAGCCATGCCCGTGATTCAATGCGCGAATTATTAGTGGGTGAAAGAGGGCCGTTACAAGGAACGGCACTTGAAGAAGTGAATGCTCGTATTGAAGTGATGTTTTCTGTGATGGGGGGGCTTTTACTACGCAAAATGCTAAACCCAGATCTAGATATTAATGAATTACTTAAAGCACTTCGCCCAACAATGAAAACCTTGTTACTACCTTTTGAATAAAGCGCATCTACTAGCGCTTACTAAAGCTTTAGATAGTTACGAACTAAATTTAATGGCAATAAATCGATTTACAAAACGAAATTTTGCCTTAGTAGCATAGGGTTTTCATACCTATAAATCGACGTACTAATTAGGTGAATTGGTGTCAAATGATTGATTATTTTCACTTAACGTGAACACTCTACTAAAGTTTGCAATGTCAGCAATTGCCTTGTGATTAGCATCAACTTCAAACAACGCACTGTAGTTTATGGTGAATGCTTGTGTAGTAGGACAGGTTATTTGAACAGGCACGACAATATATGATTCATTAAAATGTGAGTCGATTTTTAAATCCCCCTCATTATGCAGCTTACAGCCTATGTCATTCTGATTCACAACCAAATGTTTAGCTAAGTATTTTAAAATACTCTCTTTTTGGCTCTTGATCTCTTGCCATGTAATTACATCATTTGTGTTAATGTCAAAAGGTATAACATGTTCTAAGTCAATAACAGCAACTTGCCATTGCCCTTTTAACACTAACTGCTCGTTTTCGGTTTTTGTTAAGTTAAGATACGCTGTACTTAATTGATGGGCGTTTATTTTAAAGCTACATGCTATTAAAAATAAAAGAGCCGCTGCTAAGATTTTCATGATAATTCCTTAATTGCTAGTGTTAGTGAGTGCTAAAAGTTTTTTATCACTGTCTAATTTAGCTTGTTGCCAGTTCATTTCTGCCCAGTATTTAGCTTTTACATTATTTTTATCTAATGTTAAGTAATACAAAGCTAAATCACTGGCATGATAGGTGTCTTGACGCCGTTCTCTTAGTATCACTCGCTTTCTCATTTTTTCTTGCCATTTATCTGATTGCTTCTCAATTTTTTCAGCTTGCGCTAGGCGTAATAATATAGCGTCTTCCAAGTTAGTATTTTCAGCAGTTAAACTTGCTAACGTTGATAATACTAGCAGGTGGTTTTTCTTTGCCATTTGAGCGTCAGCCCATAGAACAACTAAACTGACAGGGGCTGTTTTTAGGTCAAGGTTACTGAGGTAAGTTATCGTTTGTTCTGGATAGCCTAACCTATAGGCCATCTCGGCGAGCACATGACGCGTGTTTCTAGTCATTGACGATTCTTTTACAATGGTTTGTAAAGCTTGATAACTTTGCTCAAGTTCACCTGTTTGACTCTTAACATCGAGAGAGCAGGTAGAAATAGTTTCCAGTCCAACTAAACCAAATAATGATATACACTGTGCAAGTGCTTGTTCAAATCGACCTTTAACCATCAGTAAATTTGCTTTTAATAAAATAGCATTCGTATGATCAGGTTTGCGTGAGATAACTTCTGAAAGAATATTAATTGCTGCTTCAAACTCATGTTCTCTTTGTAGTAAGCGAGCATAAAAATAATGTATATCGGGATCTTCGGTTAGAGTAATTTGTTTTTCTAAATAGCTTTTTAACATACCTTGATTTGTTTCTGTTTGACCAACAAATTGGCTTTTATTAAATAAGGCGGTTAGTTGTTCTTTAGTGAATTCAGTTTCTTTCGGTTTGCTTGATAAGGCTATAACATCTTTATCATTGGGTATATAAGGATCCGCATGAGTGTAAGTGCTAAAAACGAAAGCTATGTATAAAAGATATTTCATGATTGCTCCAGAAATAGCCATCCGTGGCCAAGCTAAAAACTAATTTCCGTTTAATAGATCATCAAAATTTGCCTCAGAACCTGTATTAATAAATTCTCGACCATTCAATCGAAGAGGTTCATCATTTACATCTTGAATAAATGCGGCCCGACCAAGCGTTGCAAAGTCAACTTGTAAGGTCTCTATCGTGATACTTACTGTTGCTGTTACCTGACTATTCACACCATCACTGACTGCAAATTGAAAACTATCAGAACCGACAGTCTCTAGGTTTGGCGTATAAATATAGCTACCATCCGTATTTACATTTACAGTACCTAAACTTGGCTCACTCACTAAACTAAACGTTAACGTATCGCCATCAGGGTCTGAGCCTTCGAGCATGTCGTTAATAACGGTTTCAGTCTGAGTGGTTACCATTGCATCTTCTGCGCTAGGTGCTGAATTAACGACTTCAGTATCCATATTTTTCTTACTATCACTATCGTTACAAGCGACTAGTAAGCTAGACAATACAATGAGTGTGATACTTGAGAGTTGTAATTTACACATAATGACTCTCCTGTTTATTTAGAACCAGCAATTGGAGTAGCAAGGTATGGGAAACTGCTATCCATCATGCTTGCATCAAGAGGCGCACCATCTGTGAAAGGTACATTACCAACACTTGCATCATCTGATGTACATAAACCAAGATCAGTGTCTGTGCCATTAACAGGGATCGGATAACATAAACGGCCCATTACAACACGTAATGCGATATCAACTACATCATCACCAGGGCGACGGCCATTCGGAAAGCCAGCTAAATCATCACCTGCGACACCAAATGCTGATTGTTCATTTTGAGGTGTTGCGGCAATTGCTGTGTTTAAGCGCAGCATTTCAGATGGCGTTACTGTAGCAAGTTGATTTACACCAGGGAAACCCGTTAAAAATGCGGTGACTAAATCATTTCGTGGGAAGTTAGTCGGTGCCAATGTTTCAATATCTGTGCCCAACGTCGTATTAACAGCGTCTTTAAAGAGAATATTTAATAATTCAGGTAAAGAAGGGTGGGTAACATAGTCGGCAAATTGACCATCATCGGCAGGTGCTGAAGTAGAAAACGTGTCTTTATCTTTAAGGCCAATTACTAATTCGTTCACTAATGGGTTACCAAGACGCGAAACCTGCGTTAAAGCACCGCCATTTACCGAAGTTTTTGCAAATGCGGCATTAGGATTTAAAATGCGTGCTTGGGGCAAACTTGCCGTTGTCCAGCTACCAATTGTGCCATTCCCTTCACCTATTACACAGGCTTTTGGTACTTCTACAGCAATTGCAGTGACATTCTTCATAGCTAAGTCATCATTATCAGCTGTTTGTGTAATCCCGCCTGGGAATCCACCACCATCGCCTGCACCTGGCGCACTATCACCTTCAACAGGGACGTAATTAACTAAATCAAATGTTTTGCCTAGATTCACAACAAATGGGTCTTTTCTTTGACCTACAAACACTTTGCCCATGCCATCACATCCAGGCAGTGCGACACTATAAACAAATTGATTTGCGTACTCTTGGTATGAAGCCATTGAAGAGAATGTCTTATTACCAATGTAATCGAGAGGTTTATAAAAATCGTTGCTGCTATTGGCGGTGTTTGTCAGCATGCTTTTTGTGCCGGAACGTTGTGAGCCAGAAATTACACTCACAGTATATGACTCACTGAAATTAACGGCAGCATTATTGCCTGCTGAAACGCCACCAATATTTTTTAGAGGAACTGCGACTGTTCTTTGATTACCTTCGGGGCCGACGGTAAGAGCAACTCCCATATTGTTGTTCGGTAACATACTTTTAAAATTAAATGCGAATGTCATATCTTCAACAGCATCACCATCGTTATCAATATGGATGCTATAAGTCGCGTCTGGATCCATCGCAAAGTAGTTTGGTCCGCCATAGGCATCTTGCAAAGGAATATAATTGGCAATAAAGGTTACGTAGTCACCTCGACCTTCTTCGTAACTATTAAAAGCATAAAAGTCAGTCGAATCTAACGTTGGAAAGCGCGTAATATTAGGTGCTTCTCGGTGGCTAGATGCTTCAGAAATAGAAGTGAATAAGGTACTACATACTGCAATAGTGATTAGAGATGGTATTACTTTGTTCATGACTTTTTCCTTAGTTGTAAAATAAGTCATTGCTAGTAACGTACTGGCAATCTTATTGGATGCAAAAAAGTTAAAGTTTTTTAGAAAAAAGTAAAAAGCCGTGTTTAAACACGGCTTTTAATTTACAAAATAATGAGTTCTGTAGTGAAAAGTACCTCAGTTGGAGAGCCATTTGGCGAGCCTCCTAGAGGTTCTAAACTGATAGCGAGTAGCGAGATTTCTGTCGCATCAAACTCTATGTGTTTTGGTAATTCAAGTGTTCCCGATTTTGGAAGTAAACCTAAAGAAACCGGCGCATCTTTACCTTTTAAGATCATCCATAGCTCATAATCTTTATCAGTGCGCGGAACAAGTGCTGTTGCAGCTCGAATCGATAAGTTTTCATCTTTTACATCAATAAACCAAAGGGGTTGTTCAGCCTCATTTTTAAAAAGGGCTATTTGTTCTGATTTAACTTTCGTTATTTCCTGAGGTTGCCAAATAATTAAAGCTAACACTATACATGCAGCCGTAGCGATGAGTGACCAAGCTTGTAATATTGATGATTTAGATTTATTTGGCTTGCTTGTTATAGGTATTACCTGAGGATCGATCCTGCTAACAATTTTCTGCCAAACATGTTCATCTGGAGGCACAGATTCTATTGAACTTGCAAGGTTGTTCAAGTGTTGTTCCCACATCCAAGTTGCTTCACGTGCCCGCGTTGAAGTTAGCATTAACCGAGTGAATCTATCTCTTGCTGAACCACGTAATGTCCCCAGTACATATTCAGCCGCTAACATATCAATGAGTGTTTGATTTTCATAATTCATAGCGTTAAGCACCTTTGTAGTTGCTGTAAACCACGTCGGATCCAGCTTTTGACTGTTCCAAGCGGTGTCGCGATGTGGTCAACTAATTCGTGATGAGTCAAACCTCTATAGTATGCTAAATGAATAGCCTGTCTTTGCTGAGGATCAAGCTGTTCGATACAATCTACCAATTTGCTGTTGTCTTCATAATTAACATCAATAGGTAAATCATCTAAATGATCATTTTCATCAACAAGAGTTTGTTCCTTACGGACTTTGTGATGGCGAATCATATCTAGGCTTCGATATCTAACTATGCTGATCATCCAAGACATAACAGCGCCTTTAGATGATTGATATTCACTTGCGTTATGCCAAACTTTAACAAACGCATCTTGTAAAGCTTCCTCGGCGTGCGCTCGATTGCCAAGCATCTTAAGACTTATTGCGAAAAGTGTTGCGCTGGTCTTCTGATATAAGTGACCAAAAGCAATTTTATCGCCTTTAGCTGTAGCACTTAATAGGGTTAATAATTCATCGTTTTCCATAGATTTCCTTTGTTATTATTAATAACGATTAGCTGACAGTTTTAGATGCAATTCATTTATGTTTTTACAAAAAGAATGGTTTAATTTTGTAAAAGTAATTCTTTTCCATTAGTTAGCGTAGCAGGGTTGCAAGACAAGGCAAACTTACATGTGAATATTATGTAAACATGTGTAAGTTATTCATAAAGTAATGAAAAAATGTCCTAAACTAAATTGGTAAGCTTTTTAATAATTGCTAAGTTGCTGATTTTTCATAGTCTATAAAGCTATTTAAATGGCTTTATATGGAGTGAAATTTGCAAGGTATTGTGCAATTAGAATAACAAGGAGTGATTATGTGGGCAGCATTTAGTTACTTAGCATTAGCGATTGTATTTATAATTGCGGCTATTCGCGTAGAAACTGTGTATTTTGCACTGTTTTTTTATTGGACTGCACTGTCGTTACTATTAGTCAGTGGCGCATATTTTTTTAATATCGCGCGTATTTTTAGAAAACGCGAAAATGGCGTTATTCCTATTTATATTCGTTGGGCTTTTATCCCCTTTTTATTGGGTGCACAGCTTTACAATGCTTGGTCGCGTAAACACGATAAAGTACCGCCATTACAACAAATTAATGAGCATTTATTTTTAGCCTGTCGTTTATTTCCTTCCGATATAGACACTATGAAAGAAATGGGTATTACGGCTATTTTAGATGTAACTTGCGAGTTTGATGGCCTTGAATGGTCTTCTACGCAAGAGAATATTCGTTATTTAAATATCCCTGTTCTTGATCATAGCGTGCCAACACGCGCGCAACTACACCAAGCGATTAATTGGATTGACCATCAAGTAAAAGCTGATAGACGTGTGGTAGTCCATTGCGCTTTAGGGCGTGGCCGTTCTGTATTTGTGATGGCTGCTTACTTACTTAGCCAAAATAAAGATGCCGATGTACACCAAGTACTCGCACAAATTAAAGAAACTAGAGAAACTGCGAATTTAAACAAGCGCCAGCTGCGTCATCTAGTGCGCCGCCATCGTAGAGGTGACTTATTAATCAAAAATAAAGCTGTGCTCATTGCTAACCCTGTTTCTGGCACAAAACTGTGGGAAGCTAAACGTAAGCAAATTACATCTCGTTTGTCTGAGTATTACGATTTAACTGTTTACACCACTTCAGAGCAGGTAAATGGTACTGAGTTAGCCAAAGAAGCACTTGAATTGAACCCTGATGTAGTCATCGCCTGTGGTGGTGATGGTACAGTAACAGAGGTGGCAAGTGTACTTGTTAATACAGACTGTAAACTGGGGATTATTCCTTTAGGTACTGCAAATGCGCTCGCTCATGTGTTGATGGGTATACAATCGAAGCTTATTCCGGTAGAGCAGGCGTGTGAGCTTATTATTGAAGGGCAGGCGAGTCGGATAGATACCGCTGTGTGTAATGGCGAGCGTATGTTATTACTTGCAGGAATTGGTTTTGAACAAAAGATGATTGAAAAAGCCCATCGTGATGCTAAAAATGAGTCTGGGCAATTAGCTTATTTACAAGGGTTTTGGCAAGCATTAGGTGAGCATGAAGCGCAAGACTATATTGTTACTATTGATAATAACGATGAGCAAACAATCAATACCACCAGTTTAATCATCGCCAACGCCGCGCCATTTACTACTTTACTTGCTCAATCTGCAGGGCAGCCAGATCACCAAGATGGTTTACTTGATGTTAACTGGCTAACACCTAGTGCCGATTCTAAAGCGAGTACTTTAAGTATTGCGGAGTTAGTATTCTCGAGTATTACACAAACTAGTTTTGCTATTAACAGTCACCACACAAATGCTAAACGAGTAACAGTAAGCGCAGCAAAAGGGTTGAGCTATGTTATTGATGGTGAGGTGAAAACCGCAGATAAACTAGAGGTGGAGATATCACCGAAATCGCTTTCGGTGATTGTAGCAGCTGAAGATTAAGTGGTTACTTTTTGATGCTTTTCCATTGGAAAGTGCCATCATCAGCTAGGTCATTATTGATAAAGGTATCAATATATAACTGCTCTACTTTTTCTCGTGCCCAAGGGGTCTTTCGTAAAAATTTAAGACTCGACTTTACACTTGGGTCATTTTGAAAGCAGCGTACATCGACGTGCGCTGCCATACCTTCCCAACCAAGTTTTTCTTCAAGTTTAGTAACGATGTCGGCTAATTTAACGCCATGTAACGGATTATTTGGTTGATTGTCCATGATAAATCTTAGGTTATTTGCAACCGCGCAATAGTACCCTATCTGTGCGTTTTAATCTAATTGACGTGAATCGTTTTCGTTTGTTTAGGGTAAATAATCTCGCCATTAGCATTTAGTCTGAGCCACGCCAAATCACTGTTTGATAAATTAGGTTGTTTGGCGCTGCAAATTAAGGTCATCTCGCCAACGACAATATAGGCACCTTCGGTATAGCGTTTATTTTCATACCAACACACTTTTTCATTGTTTAACGCCTCTTGACCATCAAGCACGATTAATGGTTTTTCCTTAGCGTGCGCTTGATTTAGAAACCCTAAAGTAAACAAAGTACTTAACAGTAAAATTTTCTTTAACAAAATACGCCTCCCGTTGGGCAGATTTGTATAACTACACTAAGCTTATGACAAGGAATAAATAATAAAAAGGTGAACACATGCAATTTGATAAAAATATGATCGATGAACTAACCCTGCTTGCAAAATTTCCTCGTAACTCTCAAATGCAGGGAATTAAAATACACTCCGATGCAGAAAACTCAATTAAAGATGCAGCAAAACGGCTTTATGATAAAGGTATTACAGATAGTCCTGATGGGGGCTACTTAACCGACTTAGGGCTCGATTTAATCAACCATGTGAGTGTGATTAACTCAGCGCTAAGATAACAAATATAAAAGGCCCGAATTGTTCGGGCCTTTTACATTAATCATACTAACGCTTAAATCGCATCTGGCTGATTTTGTGGTGCAGCATCTATAAAGGCATCAAGCTTATTACATTGCTCATAAACAGCTGCAATTTTAGGGTAATTGGTCATATCAACCTTAAAGCGCAAGGCATTAAATACTTGCGGCACTAAGCACACATCTGCAAGCGTTGGTTTGTTGCCCACACAAAACGTGTTCGCTTCATCAAGTAGCTTTTCGATACTCTCAAAGCCAACTTCTACCCAATGCTTATACCAGGTTGTTTTTGCTTCTTCATCAACACCCAGATCGTTAGCCAAGTATTTTAATACGCGCAAATTATCGATAGGGTGGATATCGCACGCTACGGCATAACATAAATTACGGATCTGAGCTTTTTGCCATGCATCACCCGTTAAAAGAGGCGTTTCTGGATGAGTTTCTTCTAGCCACTCTAAAATAGCCAGCGATTGCGCAAGTACACCTTGCTCAGTTTCAAGTGCAGGCAATAACCCTTGAGGGTTCTTAGCTAGGTACTCGTCGCTTTGCTGTTCGGATTTTAATAAATTAACTGTCACCAACTCGTGATCAATGTTCTTTAAATTAAGCGCAATGCGTACTCGATATGCAGCTGATGAACGAAAATAGCTATAAAGTTTCATTATACGTCCTGTTTACCTGTGAAATGTTTTTTAATAGTGCGCCAACAGTCAGTGTAATTAGGCTGACGCTCTTTACCTTCAAGGGCATATTTAGTTGGTGAAATAACGTAACGCGATTCGAACATAAATGCCAAGGTGTTTTCGTAGCGTTGTGGTTCAAGTTTAGCATTTGATGCTTTTTCGAATACATCGGCTTCTGGACCATGTGGCGACATACAATTATGTAAGCTAGAACCACCTGGTACAAAGCCATGCTCTTTGGCATCGTAGACACCTTCGATTAGGCCCATAAACTCGCTCATGATATTACGGTGGTAATAAGGTGGACGGAATGTGTTTTCAGCCACCATCCAGCGTGGAGGGAAGATAGCAAAATCGATATTAGCGACACCTTCTGTACCCGATGGTGATGTTAATACAGTAAAGATTGATGGGTCTGGGTGATCGTAACTTACTGTATTCATAACATTGAATCTAGCAAGGTCATACTTGTAAGGTGCACTGTTACCCGTCCAAGCAACCACATCTAATGGCGAGTGGCCAATATCACAACGGAACATATTGCCGTTGAATTTAGCAACGAGTTCAAAATCACCTTCAATATCTTCGAAAGCCGCTACAGGGTAGTGGAAGTCACGGTCATTAGCATAGCCGTTGGCACCGACAGGACCGCGCTCTGGTAAAATATAGGTATGGCCATAGTTTTCACAGATATAGCCACGGGCTGTATCAGTAAGCAAATCAACTGCGAACTTAATGCCACGAGGAATTACGGCAATTTCGCCTGCACGAACGGTGAGTATCCCGCACTCGGTTCTAAGTAATAGCTCACCTTGTTGCGGCACGAATAACATTTCACCGTCAGCATTATAAAAGTAACGGTGTTGCATTGATTTATTAGCGACATAAATATGAATACCAATACCTGTTTGTGCATTGGCACTACCGTTGGCAGCCATAGTGACTAAACCATCTATAAAATCGGTTGGCTTCGTAGGAATGTCGATTGGATCCCAACGCAGCATCGTCGGTGGTGTTGGCACTTCGGTGATAGGAGCGGTGCGAATAAGGCCATTATCAATTGGTGTATAATCACCTTGTACTACTGATGGGCGAATGCGGTAAAACCAAGTGCGGCGATTATCAGCACGGGGCGCTGTAAATGCGGTTGTGCTGAACTGCTCAGCATATAAATCGTATTTAACTTTTTGTGGGCTGAATTGACCGATAGGTAATGCACCGGGTAATGCTTCGGTTTCAAATTCATTACCAAAGCCAGTCATATATTGTAATTCGTTATTCATCACTAGACTCCTGAAAGGTTTTAGGTAAGATACTCTCATGTGAGACTAAATTCAAACTACACTGAATTTACTTGTGTAAATATTCTTTGACAGTAGTGCAGCCATGACGACAGATAATCAAACAACGCTCGATTTAAAACAGTTCTTACCTTATTCACTAACTAATATTGCAATGCAAATGAGTGAGCAGTTTAGTGAGCTATATCAACAGCAGTTCGATTTAACCGTGCCACAATGGCGGATAATTGCGAATTTAGCGCAATATGGTGAGCGCACTGCCAAAGAATTATGTGATATGGCACGAATGGATAAATCAACGGTGTCTCGTGCAGTAAAGTCGCTATTGACCAGAAACCTTATAATAGCCAAAGAAAACCCTAAGGATAAACGCGCAAGTTTGTTATCGCTTTCCGTTGAGGGGAACCGTCTTCATGAACAAATTGTGCCATTAGCAAATGAGTGGCAAGCAGGTTTAGTGAGTGACCTAGATAGCCAAGAACTTAAACAATTTATAAGCACTCTTAGTAAGCTTTCCAATCACTTAAATAAAAATGTTTAAATCTGTAATCAAGGCTTTATAGCAATTGATTTAGACAATCGATACATATATGATAATGGCTATCATTTACAATTAGAAACTTGGATGTCCCCCCTATGAAATTAGCGTTAAACACCGTTAAAACACTAGGTCTTAGCCTAGTATTAGCATCTACTTTTATTGCCCAACCTGTATTGGCAAATGGCCCAATTGGTGAGCACGTTAATCATCTAAAAGAAAATTTAAAAGATTACTCAGAAGACGTTGAGTGGATGGTCGGTAAAGTTGACACCATGGTTACCGATTATGAAACAAAAGGCGCAAAAGCAGTTAAAAGCGATGATTTAATTGAATACTGGGAATCAGTAAAGTTTCACAGTGCGATTGAAACGAATTATGTGCCGGTTTATGCATCAATCTGGCAAGGCATTTATGGTATCAAAATGGCTATTGATGACAAAAAACCAGCAAGCGAACTACGTAAGCACCAAAAGGCCTTAAATGCTGCCTTGTGGCAGGGTCTTGGAGCTGTTAAACTTGCTGCTGACTTCCAGCAAAAAGGCTTATTAAAAGCTGTAAAAGCAACTGCTTCTGAAACAATGACGCAAAGCGCTACTATCGATGAGATCAAACATAAATTAGACCGTGTTGTTGCAAAATACGCAGAACGTTTAAGCGATGAAGCAACGCAAATTGTACACGATACTTACCTTCACTTATTTGAAGGTGTTGAAGGTACACTTATCGAAAAAGATGCGAAGTTAGTAGAAGTACTCGAAAAAGATTTTAACGTAACCCTGCCTAAAGCTATTTCTGATAAAGGGTCTGTTGACCAAGTCCGTGCAGTGGTTGTTGATATGCAAGAAAAACTAGATCGCGCTAAGGTGTTACTAGAAGAAGCCGAAAAAGCACGTAAGGATGTATTTTAGTGAAGCGTAGGACCTTTATTCAAGGCCTGGCTGCGTTTGGGGTAGTAGGCGCAATGCCGCTACCTCTTTCTCGTGCCTTTGCAGCCTCTGCTGCAAGCCCAATTTCAGTGAAAGACTTACCAGCCCTAGAGGGTGACCTAACTTTATATTTAGGCCGTGGTGAAGGTGGTTTGTACGAAAACGTACTGCAATCAATCCAAAAGAAAAACCCAAAACTTAATTTATCTATTCGCCGTGGCCCAACTGCTGCACTTGCCAACATGATAGTGGCAGAAGCGAAAGCGGGTGTTAAACGTGCTGATCTATTTTGGGCCGTTGACTCTGGTGCGATTGGCTTAGTCACAGATGCAGGTTTAGCTAAACCGCTACCATCTGACTTAGAGGCGCAGTTACAACCGCAGTTTCGTTATCCGGGCTGGGCACCTGTGACAGGTCGTATTCGTACATTGCCTTATAACACTAAGCGCCTAAGTAAAGATCAGATCCCAGATAGCATAATGGCCATTGCTGATAGCGATTTATCTATTGGTTGGGCACCGGCTTATGCTTCTTTCCAATCATTTGTCACGGCAATGCGTATTCTTGAAGGTGAAGATAAAACCGCTAAATGGCTTAAGAAAGTTCAAAAACGTTCGAAAACCTATGCAGGCGAGCTTGGCGTAGTGATGGCTGTTGAGCGTGGTGAAGTGGATATCGGTTTTGCAAACCATTATTACACGTTACGTCTTAAGTCAGGTAAACCTGATGCTAATCTTGATCTAGCATTCACCAATCAAGATGCCGGTTGTTTAGTTAATGCATCAGGTGTGTTATCACTGACAGACAACCCAAATGCAATGAACTTTATGCGCTACTTACTAAGTTCTGAAGTACAAAGTTACTTAGCACGTGAAGCGTACGAAATTCCATTGATCCAGGGCATTGAACAGCCTGCTGGGTTACCAGCATTAACGGATGTGTCACCGCCGAAAATCGATTTAACTCAATTGGCAGATTTAAGGCCAACACTTGACCTTATGCGCAGTAGCGGTATTTTATAATGCGCATACCTGCTTCTTATCCCATGGCGCTGCTTGCAGCGCTTTTGGCGTTAGTGCCAGTTTATATTCTGATCACCTTAGCCAGTGATGCGACGGCTGTTTTTGATAGTCATAATTTAAAAATTCTTGGTAACACTTTATCACTTATGGTGTTAACTGTTTTAGGCTCTATTTTAATTGGCGTGCCTCTGGCGTTTATTAGTGCCTATGTTCAACTTCCTTTTAAAAAGCTTTGGCTTGTTTTGTTTGCAGCGCCACTTGCTATTCCAAGTTATATTGGCGCGTTTACTTTATATGCAGCATTTGGCCCCGGTGGTGAGATAAATCAGCTGCTAGGCTTTGAAACCCCGCCTATGTATGGCTTAACGGGGGCAGCCATTGTAATGACGCTATACACATTTCCGTTTGTGATGCTAACTACGCGTTCGTCTTTACTTAGTCTCGATGCCAGCATGGTAAACGCGGCTCGCACTTTAGGCATGTCGATGCCGATGAGTGTGTTTAAAGTCATATTACCGCGCGTAATAAACGGTATTGCGGCGGGCTCATTACTGGTTGCACTTTATACCCTATCAGATTTTGGTACACCGGCGATGATGCGCTTAGATACCTTTACTCGGGTAATCTATGTTGAATATAACGCCTTTGGCTTAAGTCGTGCAGCGATGTTGTCGCTTCAATTAATGGTAATAGTAGGCTTTTTACTGTTCATCGAATCACAAATTAAAACGGCTTCAGAGCGCCACGGTAGACCGCTAATGTTATTTCCATCTAACGGACAAAAGTTAGCCATGCTGGTGACTTTTCTACCTGTTTTATTATTGGCTATTTGTTTTCCGTTAGCCATTTTTACCCTTTGGCTTGCCCGTGATGGTGTTGCTGATTTTGATTTCAGCATTGCGTGGAACTCAGCTTATGCATCTGGCATTGCGGCTATTGTCGCTGTTGTGGTTGCTGTGCCTGTAGCGCATGCTGCCTTAAGCGGTAAAGTAGGGCGCATTATGGAACGGGTTACTTATTTCGGATTTGGTATTCCAGGTATCGTAATGGGTACTGCACTTGTTTATGGTGGCCTGCAATTACCGCTTTTATACCAAACTCTGGCATTATTAGTGATTGCCTATGTGCTGCGCTTTTTACCGTTGGCAGTGGGATCTGTGCGAACCAGCACAGAACACTTAGATTCGAGTTTAATTAAATCAGCACGCGTATTAGGCGCAAGCCCTCGTGAAGCATTTATGCGTATTACCTTGCCTTTAACACTGCGCGGTATCATTGCTGGTGCAGCCTTGGTATTTTTAGAATCAATGCGAGAGCTTGAAGCAACATTGTTACTCGGCCCAACAGGATTTGAAACCCTATCAACCTATTTGTGGCGAGTTTATGAAGCCGGTTATTTCGGTCGCGCTGCCATTCCTGGGCTCCTGTTAGTAGTGATATCAGCATGTGGCTTAGCTATAATGCTCTCAGGTGAAAAGCGCAGTCAATTAGAACATTAAGGATCAGTTTAATGCTATCAGTTAGTAAGCTGTCTATCGATTATGGTAGCAATCGTGTGGTAAGTGAACTTAACTTATCACTTGGGGAAAGTGAGATCCTCATGCTAGTTGGTCCAACTGGCTGTGGTAAAAGTACAATTTTACAAGCGTTAGCAGGGCTTATTCCTATCAGCGAAGGCGAAATTAACTTAGGCTCATGGCGGGCAACACCCAAATTAAAAGTGCCACCAGAAAAGCGTAAAGTAGGGATGGTATTTCAAGACTTTGCGTTATTCCCGCATTTAACAGTACAGCAAAATATTTGCTTTAGATTAACCGATACTTCAAAAGCAGATCACTGGATTAAGTTACTGGGTCTTGAAGCTTTTCGTGATAAAAAGCCCGCTACTTTATCGGGTGGTCAAAAGCAGCGTGTAGCACTTGCCCGTACATTGGCTCACGAACCTGACTTTGTATTGCTTGACGAACCGTTATCAAACCTTGATGCAGCTTTAAAAGATACCCTTCGTTGGGATATTCGTAATGCATTAAAAGATGCGGGTGTACCTGCAATTTGGGTAACCCATGACCAAGAGGAAGCCTTATCTGTCGGTGACCGAGTTGGCGTACTTAAAGAAGGGATTATTCAGCAAATCGATACCCCTGAACGCTGCTTTAGCTTACCAAGCAATCGCTTTGTTGCGCGTTTCTTAGGTGAAGCAAGTTTCATTGCCGGTAACTGTGAAGGTGATATTGCCACCACTGATTTAGGTAATGCCCCAGCTATTAAGGTTGATCATGAAACCGCGAAGGTTGATGTATTACTTCGCCCTGATGATATTAATCTTATTCAAAATGCTGATACCAGTAATGGTAAAGTGACATGGGTCCGTTACGAAGGTGGCAGCCGCTTATGCGCTGTTAAACTGGCATGTGATACTGTGGTGACAAGCCGTGTTAGCCATGAAGTGATGGTACGCCCAGGTGATGCAGTGCATGTTTCTATCAATACAACACATCCACTTGCGGTTTACGCAGCTTAAATAGACATAACTGTGCAGGTCTCATTGGCCTGCATTTACATATCAGTGTAGGTCGGGCTTTAGCCCGTCATCATTCAGTGTTTAAACATTTGTCGCCATAAATGACGACCTACATAACAATCTTAGATCGAGTTAAACATCAGCCCTCAGACGCGATATAAAATCTGCTACATATAAATGCATTAATTTGTTACTTCAAGCTTTAATCTTGGTACTGGCTTATTTTGCTCTTGTATCTCGTATCTCATTTCTACAACCATTCCCGGCTAAAGCCAGTCCTACGAAAGGATTTATCAGGTATTAGGTTCTAGGTTTTATGTAGAAAGGCGCGATGTAAAATCGCTGATACTTAGCAACTCGCTAACTTTACTCTTGCCAACTTTCCCCCAAACGTAAAAAGCCCGCCAGTAGGGGCGGGCTTTTGCTTTATAACAAGGTTAACTTGTTATTAGAATGTGTAACGTACACCTACACGCATTTCCCAAACTGATGCACCGCTTTGAGTTGCAGTTTTACCATTGTTAGGGCTGAAGTCAGAGTATACGTAACGACCTTGGTCATCGATTGATGTTTTGATCATACGGTTACCAACGAAGTTACCTTTCTTAAGTACGCCCCAGTCATCGTTTAACATGTTAGTTAAGTTATCGATAACGAAGAATACTTCACCTTTGTGACCAGGCATGAAACCAGGTAACTCTTGAGTCATCTTGAAGTTAACTTTAGTGAACCAATCAGCATTTTGGCTGTTACGGCCAACGATTTCACCGCGTTCAAGGCCTTGAGCTGAAATCCACTGGTTAAACTCAGTTACTTCTTCAGGTGTCATGTCGTAAACAACGTTAGGGTCATTTACTTCAGGGATATACATTAGCTGACGGCTGCGGTTAGAGTTGCTATCACCCCAAACACCGTCACTACCGTTATATGTATAGCTGTAAGGTAGACCTTTGAACGTTTCGCTGAATAAGTTGAAACGTGTGCTGTAGCCATCAAACAACTCAGTTGTATAACCTAATGTCATTGTGAAGCGATGAGGGATCTCGTAATCAGATGTGTGTGCACCTGGGTTAGTCGGATCGTATGTCGCCATGTTACCGTAGTTTGAACTCGCTACAGAGCTAGTCATTGGGTTTACATCTGTTGAGTCAGTGTAAGCATAAGCAAGTTGTACGCTAATACCGTTATCAAAACGCTTACTCATTGCAGCAGAAATGATGTGAGACTCACCGCTATCACCACTTACGTTAGTCAGCAGTAAGTCACCGCTACGACCTTCGATAGACTCAAGAATTGGACGACCGTCAAATGTAGTTCTGCCTGAATCTTGTAATGCGATGTCTTGTAAAATTGCAGCATCTTTACGCTTAGTGAATAAGTAATCTAGAGAGAAAACGTATTCATCTTCAGTTGTGTATGTTGCACCTACTGAGTATTTCCACTCTGATGGCATTTCAAAGTCTGGGTCAACAGCATTTACTGATGAATCACCTGCACCAATTGTCGTATTAGCAACTTCATCAAACATATCTTGTGGCACTTCGTAACCTGGAGTACCACCGTTTACTGTTGGTGTATTGAATAAATCAATATCTTCACGGTAAGTACCAATGTTCGTGATACCGTCGTTTGAGTATGAGTTAGATAACCAAACGTTCGGGTTACCACCAGAGAATAGGCCTACACCTGCACGTACTTCTAATGCATCTGTTGCATACCATTCAAAACCTACACGTGGTTGAATTAAATCGATGCCGTCAAATGTTGCTTGGTTGCTGAAACCGTAGCGGTTAGTGAAGTTTTCATTGTAGTTTGGTTTGTCGTCACTTGTGTATTTGTCGTAACGAAGACCAAATGTTAACGTCGCATCTAAATCTGTGAAGCTGTACTCATCTTGCACATAGAAAGTATGTTGTGCATATGAGAAGCTTGCAGCAGCATCAGTTGGGTTGTTTGTACCCGCAGCATTGTTGTAGTAGATACGTGCAGCTTGACCAGCTTCAAAATCATCTACAGAATCAAAACGCCACTCACCTTGAGTGTGCTGTACGAATTGGTTAAATACGTCTAGCTTTTCGTACTCATAACCACCTGTGATCGTGTGTTGATCAAGATAGTATGTACCTGCAAGTTTTACAGTCGTTGTTTCGTAGTCTAGGTCATTTGATTGACGAGAGTCATCAGGACCGATATAGATAGTACCACCGCCAGCAGCATCAATTTGCATTTCACCAAAGCCGCTCGCTGCATCTAAAGATTGTACTGTTGCATCTAGCTCAGATTTACCAATACGAACTTCAGTTGAGAAGCTATCTGACCAATCTGAGTAAATTGAACCGATGATTGATGTAAACTCAGCACCTTGCTTGAAGAAGTGATTATCTAAAGCTACTGTATCGCTGTATGCATCTGATTGAGATAGCGTGAAAGCGTCATTGTAGTTATAGATTAAGTTTGCACGGTGATCGTCATTGATGTTCCAGTCTAACTTAATTAAGATTTTTTCATCTTCTACTGGAGCACTAGATGGCATGCCACCTGCGTCATAACCGTATACGTCTTGTGCGATTTGCTGTACACGAGCAACGTCTGCAGCTGAAACGCTACCTGTGTTTAAACCGCCGTACTCATATTGTTTAACGCCTTCAACTTTTTCGTATGATGTGAATAAGAAAAGGTTATCTTTGATTAGTGGTAAACCAACGTTGAAGCCGTAACGTTTTTCAGTGTAATCACCGTTGTCGTAGTCTTCACCTTCGATTTTATCGCCTTTCATTGAATCATTTGTGTAATCGAAGAAAACACCACCGTGTACTTCGTTACCACCAGATTTAGTAACTGCGTTGATGTTACATGATGTGAAACCGCCATATTGAACATCAAATGGTGCTAACTCAACTGCAACTTGCTCGATTGAGTCGAAAGAGAAAGGAGCACCGATAGTTGGGTAACCATTTGAGCTTAAACCGAAGTTATCGTTCATACGAACGCCGTCAAGCGTTAAGCTGTTAAAACGTGGGTTACCACCACCACAGTTGATTGAACCGCGGCTATCATCGATAGTTACACGTGGGTCGATACGGATGATATCTTTTAAATCACGGTTGATAGCTGGTTGGTTTTCTAAATCTTCAAGAGTGAACGTTGCAGCAGGACCTGTACCACCAGACATACGGCTGATAGGGCGACCAGTAACTACGATTTGTTCTACATCAGATTGTCTCTCTAACGTAACATTAACTGGGTAGTCAGCACCCACTTGTAGGTTAATGTTGTTGAATGTTTGATCTGCGAATACGTCAGAATCTACAACAACGCGGTAAGGACCACCTACACGTAGGCCTTTTGCTGTGAAGTAACCCGCATCGTTCGTTTCAGTTTCTTTAGTTGAACCTGAAGGTAAGTGAACGATAGTGATCTTAGTGCCAGCAGCAGGGTTGCCGCTAGGACCTTTGATTTGACCCTTGATAGCAGATGTTGTTTCATTTGCTAACGCTGCACCACTCACACCAACACATGCTGCAATAGCAAGTGATAGAGCTGTTTTGCGGAGTTGGATTTTCATTATGTTATTTCCCGTGTTAGAGGTTATGTTTCATTTATAGTTTGCTGTCAGTTGGCATCTTAAGTGCCTTTACTAACGGTTTTGCTGATTTATCAAATAACGTATTTAATAAACCAGCCAATCTTATACCGCCTTGCTGTAGGCGAGTTTTCACAATTGGTAAGTTTTTGTAGATATAACTATAACTTACGTTTGTTTCATTTTCGTTATACAGTGAATTTGCAATATTATTTGATTCGACTAACCAATCGCTAGGTGAACTGGCAAGATAGTCCGTGATTAACGCTTGATTTGTTGTATTTATAAATTGCGCAAACTCAGTATAGGACAAATTTTCATTTTCAATGAGTTTTGTGTCCCATAGGCTATGTAAATTGGTATCTTGACCGAAGAATGTGACAGAAATATTGTTGCCACCACGATCTTCACCGCGTCCGGCATGAAAAGGTTGGTGGCTGTCACCAACTAGATGAACTAAAAAACGCAGTGCGAACTGTTTTTCAGCTAGTGAGGCTTTCTGGTTTTGTAAAACTGAGATTGAGTATTCCATGCCTTCAAGGATATCTGACACGGTTTCTTTATTATGATGGGCATCTGAATCGTAATGGGGTTTAGCATCGCCTTCTTTAAAGTTAATGTAATGCCAGCGCGAAGATTTCTTTTGCCAGAAATTTTCTGGAGCAGAACGCATTTCATCAGCCCACGTTGCAACTTGTGGTAGTGAGTCACCATCCAGTAGAGGAACTAATGCTAGTTTGGTGGTGTCTGTAATATGCTTAGATGCAATTTCACCAACAATACGATGACCATTTTGACCCCATGCATTTGCAGGGGTGCTTAACACTGCTGAAATAACTGGTGTTGATAACAGCAACATTTTTATTGTTTTTTGTAACATTGACTCAGTGTCCAAAATGAATGTGCAATGAAGCACGATTTCTTGTGACATATTTTCCTGAATTTAAAATCAAATAGAAAGGACTCAATAAGATTCATAATTTCTTGTTCATATATGTTATTTATCAATAGCTTAAATTATTCAGGTAAAATTACTTGTTGTAATAAGTAAGAATAATTGTTCAAATAGAGACAACGGAGCGTTGTTGGCTATTAAAATTGAATTTAAGAACAATACTAATAAAAAAATCGTCGATTGTTACATTTTTGTTTCTATCAGTTATTTTGTTTTTTTATATCGGAATTTTGCAGGGTAAACCGGCTGTTTCTGATATCGATGCATTTATTGAAACGTCTTTTCAATGTGATACCAAATCAGAGGTTAACCTTAACGAGTTAGTGGTGTATTCATCGGGCAAAGTGTTGGCTGAGGATGTTGCTAAAACCTTATGCAATGATGACATCATAAGTAAACAATATGGCAAGGTAACCTCTTATTGGGGTTATAAAACCTCAGACACGATTGAGTTTTTAGGCAAAGGGATTGCTGATTTAATCCTTGCTAAAGAAAATTTAATTAACGCTTTTATGGCGGAGTCAACTTACAACTACCAAGCTGTTGTTGGATTTCCTGATTACACTGCCTATTTAATTTCGAGTAAAGAAAAACCTAGAATTGATAAGAGCTACTTTTTAGATAAACGCATCGGTTTACTTGATTACCCAACCAGTCGCTCAGGACATATTTTACCAAAGCAGCTATTTAAAAAATTAGATATCAACCTAGAAAACCTAGATATAACTTACGCTAGTTCCCATACTGAGTTAAGAGAGCTGCTTGCCAGCGGAAAGGTTGATTTAATTTCTTCTTATTGGCAAGACATTGATCAGCAACGTTTTTCTAAAAATTATATTACGCCTATACGCGACAATATAAGTGGCAGTCGTTGGTATTTAAAAATGCAGGACGAAAACACCGACCTTTTATGTGCAGTTCAAGCACAGTTAACCCTATTGGCACACAATCAAAATTCTCATTACTTTAATCATGTTGAGTCTTTTTGGGAATGTGACTCGACTCAGCAAACAATGAAAGTAGGGGATAGCAATGCTGCCAATTAGAATTAAGCTTGTTTATGGCGCAATATTTTTAAGCTGCTGCTTGGTATTATTTACTACCTTCATTATCGCAAAAGCTTATAAGACAACAACTAATGATGCACTGACTTTAGCAAAAGTTGAAAACCGTATTGCTCTTGATTTAAACCATTTAAATTTACCAGATGGTTTTTTGAAGCACTCCGGTAGTAGAGACATGGTACTCAATTATATCAAGCGTCTTAATGCTCAATTAGCAGACTCAGGCGTGATGGTTTACTCTATTGAAGGTATTTCGGAATATCCTGCTCGTGCTGATTTAATTACTAAGCAATTACATGCACCTCAAAAATCATTAACTGTTAGCTTTGTTATCGCATCTTCTTTATTAGATAAAAACGATATAGCTGTGTTCATTCTGGTCTGCTTATTTGCATCTACATTTACCTACTTATTATTTATCAGTGAACGAACCAAGATTCAAATAGCTAAAAACGAACCTGAAGTTGCAGTTCAGATAGAAGAGAAACCTAAATTGATAGTCGATCTTCAAAATAAAACCTTGGCTGCTAGTTGCGATGTTGATAAAACAGTGGCCCTTGCGAATAAACCATTGTGTTTTTATCTTGCTTTAGTTGAGTTTTGTATTGAACAACCTGACGTAGTGCTTAATCAAAATAAAGATGTACCAGAAGAATTACTGACTTTAGCGAACAAGTATTTTTACCGGTTAGTTGAGCTTGGTCACACAATACGTAAACGACCAAACTTTACTAATAGCTTAGAAAAAACTTTAAGCGAAATTCGGGCAGCCCTTGATGAAGTTTGGCAAGAGCAGCTTGAGATAAAAGAAACCTATTATCCGCCTAAAGCCCATGGTGAAGGTTCACGCTCTCGATTACATCATTACGGATTGAAGTCGATTGAGATCACCGATATTGAAGTCATAGGGAAATAATCTAGTTTTAAAGTAAAAAGGGAAGTCACTGACTTCCCTTTATCTATTTAGATATTGATGATTAGGTATCTAAAACTGCTTAGGAGTGTAATCAGCCGCTTTAACAGGGCTATTTTGCTCAAAGAAACGTTTTAATGCCTGTGCATCGGTATCATCTGTACTTACAAAGCCTTTTTTATTGGTAAGCGTAGGGTAGCCATCACCACCAGAGGCGTTGTAGCTATTAATACTCATTCGATATGTTGTAGTCATATCAAGTGGTTTACCAGCAATTTTAACATCAGATAAAGTGTCGTTATCGCGTTTGAAGCTTAGCTTATAGTATTGTAAGTAGGCACCTGAATCAGGTGGGAAAGAAGTAACAACCTGCAAGTAGTCATATAGCTCTTGGCCTGTCATATCAATATAGGTGATACGGTTTTTAAAAGGATGAACTTTTAAAATATCTTTATAACTGACATCGCCAGCTTGAATGCTATCACGAATACCGCCACCGCTTATCAAACCAAAATCAGCACCCACTGACTGCATTTGTGCAGCAATAATAACGCGTGCTAAGTTTACTTGCTCATAGCGTACTTTATTGCGGTCACCTTCAAGTTTTGCATCCACGTTACCTATTTTACCAGCAATTTGTGCTGCACCTTTTTTCTGATAAACCGCGAGCATGTCTTGTAAGTTTTTGTTTGGCTCGATGTACTCAGCCGCTAGCTGTTTATTGCCATTTTCATCATCGATATAAAGGTTTACCGGAATAAGTGAGTAATTAAGCAGAGTTAATTCATCGTTTTCTAACTTGAATTCAGCTTTTCCCACATATTTACCCCACTCATGGGCTTGCATGATCCAAGTACCGTTTTGTTGATCAGGCTTACACGCTTTACCTGGCATAAAGCTTTCGTCAGCAACATTGGCTTCTTTCATACACACCGGCTCTTGTGAATGACCGCCGACAATAATATCTAGCATTCCTTTTGGTAAGTTACGCGCCATAGTCACATCACCGGGTGCATTAATACCAAAGTTAGCATCAACATAGTGACCCATGTGCGTTACAGCAATAGTGATATCAGGCTTGTACTGCTTTTCAATTTTTGGGGCTAACTTTGCAGTCACTTCTGTAGGGTCTTTAAATTCTAGGCCACCGATATACTGCGGGTTACCTATTTTTGCTGTATCTGTTGTGGTTAAACCAATGACAGCAATTTTGAGTCCGTTTTTTTCAAAGATTTTGTATGCTTGATAACGAGTTTCACCGGTCGTTTTATCTATGATATTGGCTGATAAAAAAGGGAAGTTAGACCATTTTTGCTGTTTATCGAGTACAGCCAGCGGGTTATCAAACTCATGGTTACCAATTGCCATGGCATCGTAACCAATTACAGACATACCTTTAAAATCCGGTTCTGCGTGTTGTAG
Source organism: Pseudoalteromonas sp. S2721 (assembly GCF_005887425.1). Lineage (NCBI taxonomy): Bacteria > Pseudomonadati > Pseudomonadota > Gammaproteobacteria > Alteromonadales > Pseudoalteromonadaceae > Pseudoalteromonas > Pseudoalteromonas sp. S2721. Next base: position 109,397 of record NZ_PNCZ01000014.1, on the reverse strand, counting down.
ATCTGATTCAGGAATACCTGTATTGATATCGCCACCAGACAGCAGTAAAACTGCATGTCCTTGTGCTTTAGAATCGGCTCTTAATTGATCAATTAAAGTCTTGCGAGCAGCCATACCATATTCACCATGTTCGTTATGCCAAAAACGACCGTGATTATCATTAGTATGGAGCAGAGTGAAATATTGGGCTGAATCTGTATTGTTAGAAGAGGAGCTACACGCGGTTAGGGTAACCAGTAGCGATGTTAGTAAAAAAAAACGCATAATTGTTTGCCTGAATAGAGCAGTAGGTTAATTATGCGCTTAGTTTAAACGACTTAAGTTTAAATTAAATGTCTTTTATAAACTTTTGTCGCTATTTTCTGTATTTAGTTGTCCTGTTGCGGCAAGTTGTCTTCGTTGTAGTTCTTGTTCTGCATAATGAGACTTAAGATGATTATTGCCGACCATCCAATTTAAAAAACTAGCGGGTAACTTACTATAAGGCTCACCTTGGTGTAGGCCAAAATCGCATATTGCGTTCTCTTCATTCGCCATGGTTCATTCCTGTGTGTTCATTGTTGTCGTGCAGATACTAACAAACTGAGCCTATTTGATAAGACGATTTTGATTTAATCTTTAAACTTTTTATAACCATAATGAATACACAGTGTAAATTAATGTAACTGAGATGTAATTGATTTGACGCGTTTTGTGTAACTGTTTTGTTTGCTATTTAAGCACCTGCCTATTTTCTTTAAGCTTCTTGCAGTTTTATAATAAAAATTATCAGGAAAGATAAACAATGAAAAAACATCTACTTGCAACAGCTTTATTGGCTAGCAGTTTTACAGCGAATGCAACTATTGTCGAAATGCAAACGGACCTGGGCAGCATTACGATTCATCTTTATGATCAACAGACACCTGTTACAGTTGAGAACTTTTTAAATTATGTTGCAGATGGTAGCTACGATGGCACCGTTATCCATCGTTCTGTTGATAACTTTATTTTACAAGGTGGGGGTTTTAAATTTGGTACTGACTTTGATGCGATAGACACCGCAGACGCTATTACTAATGAACCAGAGTTGTCTAATGTGAAAGGTACCATTGCAATGGCTAAGCTTGGTGGCAATGCTAACAGTGCAACCAGTCAGTGGTTTTTTAATTTAAAAGATAACAGCGCAAATCTTGACTTACAAAATGGTGGCTTTACCGTTTTTGGCGAGGTAACTGTCCAGAGTATGGCTGTGATAGAGCAAATCACAGAATTAGTACATTGTGGAGAGATCCCAGTAGTAAACTTAAATGAAGAGCAGTGCCCAGATACAACATCAGGTTTTAGTGGTGAAAACTTATTTTACATTAACAGTGTAACTGTGATTGACGATGACCCTAATTCATCTGCTTCTTTATCACCAAAAGAAAACACGCTGATTGATGAAGATGACGCTCCAGACAACGGCGGTAGTAGTTCAGGTGGTAGTCTTGCATGGATGCTATCTTTATTAGCCCTAGCAGGCTTTGCTCGTCGTAAATAGTTCCAACCCAAAAAGTTAATAAGGCGCTAAAAAGCGCCTTATTTCTTTGTATTGATGATTATTAAAAGATTCTAACTAAAATCAGCACCCACATTATTAGCATTATAAAGCTACTGACAACGAAACTATAATAGCGCGCCTTCAAGGTGTTTGAAGTTAAGTGTATTACGCTATGAATAATTCTCAATGCAACATAAACCCAAGCAAGGGCAACAAAAACAGTACCTACAGCATTTACTTGCAGAGCGGTTAAACAGGCAATAAAAAACAGTACCGGCATTTCGAATTGATTGATAAAGTTACGGTCTGCTACGCGAACATTATCCCCAGCCTTTTCAAGTTCCATTGTTAAGAAGTCTTTCATCTCAATGGTTTTTTGTTTTGCCGCACGAAAGCGGCGTTTACCCATAATGTACATCACAATAAATGTCAGTAACACCTGAGTGAACATTGCTACAATTAGCCACTTTTCCATAGCTCATCCTTTGTTATAGTTATTGCTATTAATCTTAACCGTAAGTACTGCATTTTCACAATGTGTTACAAAGTTTTGCTGTAACTTAACTGAAAAGCATTGAATTGCAGCGCTCGAAAACACATGATAAATAAAAATTTATTCAATTTCTAATGGATACAAAATAATGAAAAAAATAATGGGACTCAGTGCAATCGCTTTTGCAGTGTTAGCAGGTTGTTCTTCTACTTCTACCACAACGCCTCCTGCTGCTAATACTAACCTTATTCCAGACTCGTTAGTTATCAGCCCAAACGACACCCGTGAGTACAAAACATTAATACTTGATAATGAAATTGATGTAATTTTAATTTCAGATCCAAGTGCTGAAAAATCAGCTGCTGCATTGAGTGTTGGTGTTGGTTTATTGCACGACCCTATGTCGCAACAAGGTATGGCGCACTATTTAGAGCATATGCTCTTCCTTGGTACAGACCGTTACCCAGACACCAAAGGTTACAGTGATTTTATGACTAAAAATGGCGGTGCTCATAACGCTTACACTTGGTTAGATATCACAAACTACATGTTCAAAGTGAACAATGATGCCTACGATGAAGCACTTGACCGTTTTGCGGATTTCTTTAAATCACCAAAGCTTTACCCTGAGTACACAGACAAAGAAAAAAATGCCGTAAATGCCGAATGGTCAATGCGTCGTGAAATGGACTTTTTTGGCCAATTTAAACTGGCACGTCAAATGATGGGCTCACATCCTGCTAACCGCTTCTTGATTGGTAACTTAGAAACACTAGGTGATAAAGAAGGCAGCAATCTTCATAAAGAAACCGTTGCTTTTTATAACAAGTACTATTCATCGAACATTATGAAAGTGGCGATGATTTCTAATCGTCCACTTGCTGAGATGGAAGCAAAAGCAAAACAGTACTTTGCTGATATTGAAAATAAAAATATCGAAAAGCCAACGGTGACTGATAAGTTAGATTTCTCTGAAGCTGGCGGTAAACGTGTTTATTACGCACCGAATGAAGACGTAAAACAACTGCAATTAGAATTCACTATTGCTGATAACAGTTCACAATTTGCAGTTAAACCAAACCGTTTTGTTTCTTACCTTTTAAGTAACGAAATGCAAGGCAGCCCAGCACAAATACTACGTGATAAAGGTTGGGTATCAGGTTTATCGTCTTCTGCTTCACCAACGCAATATGGGAACTACGGCAGCTTAACAGTTGATATTGAATTGACTGATGCCGGCATGCAAAACCGCGAAGAAATTGTTGCTATGGTTATGCAATATATTGCACTTATCAAAGAGCAGGGTGTTGATAGCAAATACTTTAATGAAATTCGTACATCGTTAAACAATTCGTTTCAATTCCTAGAAAAAGGGGATGAGTTTGGTTATGTAAGTAACTTAACTGATAGCATGCAAAAGTTCCCTGTGAACAACGCAATTAACGCACCTTATTATTATGCCAAGTTTGATGCAGATGCGGTGCAAAATGTCCTTTCGCAATTAAACGAAGATACTTTACGTATTTGGTATATTTCAAAACAAGAAGAGACAGATTCACAGCTGCATTTTTACGATGGTAAATACCGCATTGAAGATATCAGCGAAGCAGAAGTTGCAAGCTGGAGCAAACCGAGCGAATACGCTTTAGCATTACCAACAGTAAACCGCTTATTACCAGAAAGCTTTGCAATTAAAACGGCGGAGTTTAAACAACAAGCGCATCCTGAACTGGTATTTGATAAGCAAGGTGTAAAAGTTTGGCGCCAAGCAAGTCAGCAATTTGCTGAGCAACCTAAGGGTCTTGTTGAAGTTTACATTAATACACCTGATGCCCTTGTGAATGTTAAATCACAAGTTCTTTATGCAGTGTGGGCTGATCTTTATAACTTACAACAAAGTAAATTAAGCACAGAAGCCGCTGTTGCAGGTATGAGCTTAGGGCTACAACCAAGTAACGGCCTTGTGTTATCACTTAGTGGTTTTACTGATAAACAAGATGTTCTTTTAGCTCAGGCCCTTGAAAATCTAACGTTAGATGTGTCTGAAGAAGGTTTTGCCCAAGCAATCGATCGTTTTAAGCGTGATTTACTAAATCAGCAAAAACAGTTCCCATTCTATCAAGCATTCGGTGAGTACTCTAAGCTTACTCGTAGTGGTAAATTTGACACCGAAAGCTTAATTGCTGCGGCAGATGCGCTAACTCTTGCTGATTTTGCAGATATTAAGCAATCAACACTTGCTGCCAATGACTTACGCGTATTCACGTTTGGTAACTATAACCAAAATGATGTTGACGCTATTGCGAGTAAACTAACCGCTATTTTACCAAAAGGTCATAAAGCGACCGAGTTTGCTAGAAGTAAAGCTTGGTTGCCTCAGCCTGGTGAGCGTATCGTTTTACAAAAAGATATTGATGTAGCTGATGTAGCAATCATTGACATGGTTGTTCACCCAACCCCTGGCTATAAACAAAAAGCACAGGCACAAATTTTACAAAGCCACTTTAGAACCGTAGCGTTTGATAAGTTACGTACTGAAGAGCAATTAGCTTATGCGGTTGGTGCGTTAGCGCGTCCAATCGAAGATTATTCTGCATTAGGTCTTTACATTCAAACACCTGTTAAAGGCCCTAAAGAGATGCAGGCGCGCTTTGATGAGTTTAAAAAGCAATACGCAGTTGAGCTTGATAACATGACAGAAGAAACATTTGCACAACTTAAAAATGCAACGCTTGTGTCTTTAAAAGAGCAACCTAAGAATTTAAGTGATGAAATGTCGCCACTTATTACAGACTGGTATCGTGAGAACTTTAAGTTTGACTCTAAAGAAAAGCTTATCGCTGAAGTTGAAAAAGTAACCTTGGCTGATCTGAAAGATTATTACAAGAAAACGATGCTCAATAGTGAAGCTGCGCGTTTAAACATTCAAATGCGTGGTAGTAAGTTTGCAGATAAGCCATTTGCAGATCTGAAAAGTCAAACAAAAGTCGAAAACTTAGAAAGCTTTTACAAAGGCATTAAATTCCAAAACTAATTTAATAGTTGATAAACAAAAGCCCAAGCTATTGCTTGGGCTTTTTAATTTATGCGATAAGCAAAAATCCTATAAATGCAGCAGATGCGGCAAGTAAGGTATAAGGCAGTTGCGTGATAGCATGGCTGACTAAATCACACCCTGAGCCTTGTGCAGCAAGTACGGTGGAATCTGAATAGAAGCACGCTTGACTACCAAATGACGACGCCGATAACAAAGCACCAATCACTAAAGGAATATTGGCATCAATTGCGTAAGCCAGTGGCATTACAATAGGAATAGTTACTGCGAAAATCCCCCAGCTTGAACCCGTTGCAAAAGCAAGGACTGCCATTGCTAAAAACACCACGGCTGGTAAGTACTGTGCTGTCATATAAGGGCTCAAGGTATTAATGACATATTGCGGTAGCATTAATTGGTCACACACATCTTTAAATATAAATGCAGCAACCACAGTCCCAATAGCGGGGATCATGCTTTTAAAACCATCGAGCATACGCTCAACGAGTTCTGACAATGTCATCAACTTTTGTAACATATAAAAAGGTAAAACAACGGCAAAGGTTGCCAGCAGCCCTTTATAGACGTCAATGTCAAAGTAAACAGTAAACGCAACAAGTAAAACTATCGGTACTAAAAAGTTATAGAGTTTGCCGTTTGATGCTGCTGTTTCAAAGTTTTCTTCCGCTGCTTTCACTGCGTATTCATCTGCTGTTTGAATATCTGTGTATTGACTATTCGAGATCTCGATTTGATTATTCATGGCACGTAGTTGTGCTTTTTTCATCGGACCAAAAGCAGGGATCACATTTAAGCTAACTAGTAATACCACAATGACTGCAAACCAAGCGTATAACATATAAGGGATTGCTTGAATGTAGACGGCAATACCTTGTCCTTCTGGTGCAACATTATTATCAACTAACAAGCCTCCAAAAAATACAGCCCATGTAGAGAGTGGTACAAGCACACAAATAGGCGCAGCCGTTGAGTCAACAACATAAGCGAGCATTTCGCGGCTAATTTTAAACTTATCGGTGATACGCTTCATAGTTTCACCGACGGTTAATGCATTTAGGTAATCATCGATAAAAATAATTACACCTAGCACAAAGGTCATTACTAACGATGAACGCTGGCCTTTGGCAAATTTTAACGCTAATTCGGCGAATGCACTTGCACCCCCGGTTCTCACTAATAAAGCGATTAATGCACCAAATCCACCACAGACTAGAATTAGCCAGGCAATGGTTTCGTCTTGCATTACTTTTAATGAAATATCAGCAAAATTTGCTAACACAGCGGTCGGACCTAGCATGGCTAAACCAAATAAAGCACCAATCAGTAAAGATAAAATAGGGCGGCGTAAAAATACGGCCAAAACCACCACCAATACTGGCGGCAGTAAACTTAACGCAGAAGGTTCTTGCATTATAATTTTCACACAGTTAAGCAATACGAGATTGCTTAGAGAAATCAAAAGTCTATTGACTCAATTAACTGCTTTACGCGAACACACTTTTATGGACCCTTTAGGGAAAGTGCCTGCGTTGGCTGGCGCCAGACAGTATAGAGGGTATACTGCTTTTGTTTTGCCCAAAACATCGCAAGAAAAATAATCCTGAATATTAATTTAGTCAATAACAATTTTAATTGCGATGATAATTATTTTACACTCATCTATAACGTCACTTTTTATTAATTGAGCAAAGGGATTATGGCATTTTCAGATACTTACAGACTCAGTAGCCATGCGGTTATCACCAACAACCAAGGTCAGGTGTTATTACTAAAAGCGAATTACGGTCAAAAAAGTTGGGGGCTACCTGGTGGGGCTTTAGATAAAGTTGAAACCATTCATCAAGCGTTACTTCGCGAATGCCAAGAAGAACTTAATTGTGATGTAGATATCGCTTATTTAAGTGGCGTTTATTATCACACAGCGTTTAACTCTCATGCGTTTATTTTTCGTGCTCATATAGCTGAGGACGCTGAGATAATGTTGAGTAATGAGCACACAGAGTATGGCTATTTCGATATTGACGAGTTATCTAAAGTACAAAAAGAGCGTGTTCTTGATTGCCTTAATTTTACCAATGATGTCGTGAGTAAGGTGTTTTAATAAATGTTAGATATATATTTGCGCGCTGGGCAGCCTGATGATGCCGCGTTTATCGTTGAGCTTTTAAATCAAGCAACATTTTTAGAGCACATAGGTAATAAAAACATTAATACGCCCGCACAAGCAGAGCATTATATTCAACAAACGTTTATAAATAGCCACCAGCAATTTGGCTTTGGCAGTTATATTGTTTGTTTAGCTGATGATACACCGGTTGGAATGGTAGGGCTCTTTCAGCGCGATGCGTTAGCTATCCCCGATTTAGGATTTGCCTTGATAGCTAACTATGAAGGTAAGGGTATTATTACATCTGCTGCTAGGTTATTGATGGCCAAAAAACACGTATTAGAGCTTGGTGTACTTGCAGCAATAACCTCACCAACAAATATTGGCTCACAAAAGGTGTTACAGAAACTTGGCTTTGAGTTCATAGGCGATGTCATCATTAACGATGACAATCAGCCTCTAAAACTCTTTTTAAAGAGTAAACTTTGATACTTCGTTTGCAACTTGTTTGTTTACCTTTAACCATGTTGACTCAAGTGTCGCGACAAGCCCTTCGTAATCACTTGCTTGTAATGGTGTAAGCTCATTGAAGTAATTAACCGCTTTTAACTTTCGGCCCGACTCAGGGTTTGTATAGTACAAACGCCAAAGCCCTGCAATGTTGGCATTGCCTTGCTCATCGCCATTAAAGTGATGTAGCTCATATTCTAATTCATAATAGCTTTGTTGATCTAAATCGGTGATCACCGGTAAACCTTTTATTACCATCCAATTATCAAGGTCAGTGTAAAGCTGTTGATGGGCACTGGCGGTTAACATTAAATCCGGTGATTCACTCCATAAATGGTAGTTAGCAGCATTGACTCGGTTGTTGTCGAGTACCATAGCAATACCGCGATTATTAAGCGCACCACGTAATTGTACTGTGTTGATCCTTAGCTGAGCTTGCGTATTTTCAGCTAACCGCTGCATATTCACGATTGGTTGCGAGAATTGATAATACTCAATAGTTGAGAATGACGTCTGACTGCAGGCCGAAAGTAACAGCACTGCTGCGATTGAAACACAGCGTTTATAGTTCATTATTGTTTCCTCGGCGTTGGATCTGCGGGTAGTTCTTTATCAAATATCAGCATATTAGGCTGCTGGTTCAAGCCACGTGTAAGTGGTTGTAGCTCTTCACTTAAACGTTTAAATTCGGACAAGGTAGTTTGTAACTGCTGATGGAAAGCCGAACCTTGTTCGTAACTTGCCATGGTTTTTTCAAATTGTTTCATGGTTTTATCGAACTGTTGCATGCTTTTAGTCATTTCTGCAAAGTTGCGATTTATATCACCGGGTAAATCTTGGGTATCTTGTTTATTGATCAATTCTCGCATGTCATGAGCAAGTTCTTGGTACTCAGAAAACGTAGTTTGCATTTGTGCCAAGCTGTCTTCTATCTTAAGGTTGTTCACTTTATTTAACACATCGGATACTTGGTCAGCTATGACCGTAATACCACTCGATACACTTGGGAATACGGTATAATCGGCTATAGTCTTTAATTCGGCAGGTTCCGCGTTATCATAAATGTCTAAGTCAACGTATACGGCGCCGGTAAGTAAGTTACCTGGCTTTAAAGAGGCTCTAAGGCCATTTTTAATCCAGCTATCTAAGCTTGAATGCCAAAACTCGCGTGCAGCTGTACTGTCGTGGTAAAGACGACCATATTCAATTTTAATAAGGGCAGGTACTGCGGTATTGTCAGTTCTAAAGTGTGCAGGCTTGCCGTCGATCATGACACTTGCTGGTGCTTCAACCACACTACCAATACGCATACCACGGTATTCAACAGGTGCCCCAGCTCTTAACCCACGAATTGATTGCTCAAAATCGATTAAGTAATAATCAAAGTCATAAAAGCGCTCTTCTAACGCGGCTTTATAACTATTACTTAATGAAAAACTGTGTCCATTAGTGGCGACTTCACCAGGAGATTGTTGCTCAGGTATACCTACAGAAATTCCACCTTTGAGTAACTTACTTAATGAACCTGTATTTACATTAATTCCATCAGCTGATAGGTCTATTTCGATACCTGAGTTCACCCAAAATATAGAATTTAAGGTAATTAAATTTTGATAAGGCTCATTAATGAAAATGCCATATTTCATGGCCTGATTTTTCCAGTCAAAGGTTGCAGTTTCTATTTGGCCAATTTTGTAATCTTTGAAATAAATACCCGTACTTACATCAAGTACTTCAGCGTTATAGCTAAGCAGTGTGAAACGACCACCTTTAACATCATTGCCAATTAATGCGGGTTCATCCTGAAGTTCAAACTTATCCGCTAGCTTCTTGCTTTCACCCGGTGCAAATTCTAAGTATACGCCTGAGAGCAGAGTGCTCATTCCAGTAATACCTGTATCATCAATTCGTGGTTTAACGACCCAAATTTTTGCATCGTCAGTTAATAGGTCATCATAGTGTTTATCGATTTGAGCTCTTGCAATTACACTATTTTGCTGATCTGACAGACGTACATGATTAATTTGGCCGATTTTTACACTACGTACTTTTATTTCAGTTTTACCAGCAACGATACCTTCTGCATGAGGCATTTTTATAAAGATAGTGGTGCCTTTATTTGCCTGATACTGGTATAACATCCATGCGCCTATTAGTAGGGCTATTAACGGAATTATCCAAATAGCCGAAATATTTGGCGCTGATTTTATTTTAGCGTTTTCGCTCATGCCAGAGTCTCTTGTTTTACTTTCTTTAAATTAGTAGGGCTGTCCCACAGTAAGCGTGGATCAAATGCATGGGCTGCCAACATTTGGCAAATTACCATAGTGGTAAAAAATATTGTGCCGATGCCTGGTGTCACAGACATTAAATTTCCTAGTTGTACTAAGGCTACTAGAATCGCGACAACAAATACATCAATCATTGACCATTTACCTATAAATTCAGTTAATTGGTAGATACGTGTATAGCCTTTTGTTTGTCTATTTGCAGGCTTCATCACCATATAGCATAAAAAACTTAAGATTAGCGCTTTGGCAAGGGGAACAACTACACTGGCCAAAAATATGATCATGGCTATTGGATAAGAACCACTATTCCACAAAATCATCACACCACCAATAATCGTAGAAGGCATTTCATCACCTAGGCTGGTGGTATACATAATTGGGTAGATGTTGGCTGGGATGTAGCAAGCGACAGATGTGATCAACCAAGCAAACGCTTTTTGTACACTATAAGGATTGCGGGTAAAGGTTTTTGTGTCACATCGCGAGCAAATTTCAGTATTACATAATTGGCCACAAACATGACAAGCACGCAGTCCTTGATCGATAGCTCGTGTGTTTGCAATTGTTTGATCTATATATGCGGGCTCTCTTAATTGCTTCCAAAGATAGTGTTTATTTAACTTCGCCATGGTTGCTACATATAGAACCACAAATGCCACATAGGACCAAAAGCTTACACCAAATTCAATGTCTGCCATTGACATTATTTTGACCATGCTGACCATCACCCCGATTAAGAAAATCTCGGACATGATCCAAGGCTCTAAAGCAAAGGTGGTTTTTAACAATCTTTTGCCCCACAAATAAGGTAGTACTTTTAATACACCTAAATGTAGCGGAATAATCAATAGTAATAACAACATAGGTAAGCCTATGATGCTTATGTCAATAAATAGACCCAAAAAATCGTTATCGTAATTGAATAAAATACGCGCAGCATCAGGAAGCGTAATGGTTTGTGTAATACCGCTACTCGTGAAAGATAAAAAAGGATAAAACATACTGCTTAAAAGCATGACTATTGCGCTTAAGCTCAATGCGACCACTGTACTGTCTTGGCAGGCTTGTGATGTTGATAACTTAGTATTGCAATGTGGGCAAAGCGCTACTTGTTTTGCATTTAAATGTGGGATCTCAACGACCAGATCACAACTAGGGCAGGCTGTTTGCAAACTTAGGGTCTCATAAACAAGAACTTAGTTAAGTTTGCACCAAATACTGCATAAATACAAATGCAGCATTGTTTAATATAAGCTAATATTTGTACAAAGCGATTACGCTTTTTAATACATTTAATTCATTATGGTGATTAGTGAAGCAATTATTTACCCTTTTAATGTTGTTTATTAGTGTTAAAGGTGAGTGTTTATCTGAGCCAAATATACAACAACCTATTGTTGTTGCTGCAAGCGCCTCTTTACCTCCTTATGTTATCGAAGATACCAATAGCGGTATTCAACTTGAAATTTTAAAAGCAGCTTTTAAGTCACAAGGCATCTCTAATATTCATATTCATTACATGTCTAATAAACGTGCAGAGCAACAGCTTATGCAGGGAGAGGTTGATATTGCATTAAACTTTCCTCCAGTTCTCACTCCACATGTTTATAAAAGTGATGAACTACTGCGCTATCAAAATGTCGCGGTCAGCCTTGCTAACAGAGATTTAAAAATTAGCACTATCTATGATTTAGCAGGTAAAAGTGTACTTGCCTTTCAGAACGCAACTAATTTTATTGAAGCACCTTTTAAATCGGTTACCAATATTTTACGCTCTTACGAAGAAGTGGTTAACCAAAAAGCGCAAGTTGATCACCTTATGAAGGGCTGGGTTGATGTTATTATTTTAGAGCGCCGGGTGTTTTTATATTATTTAGAAAAATATAAACAAAGCGCTGAGGTAAAACCTTTTATTGTGCATGCAATCTTTAAAGAAGCACCAAGACCTGCGTTTTTTTACAGTAAAACGTTAAAAAACACGTTTAATTTGGGTCTTGGTGAGATCATAGAATCAGGCGAATACCAAGCAATTATTCGCCTTGATGGTACTGAGTACGCGCAGCTTTCAGAGCCAGAGTTACGCGAATAACGCAACAGTTTGGCGGCTCAATGCAATTAGCTTACCGTCTTCACTCCAAATACAGCCATCTTCAAGACCATAGCCATCTTTACTATGATGGGTAACAGCCTCGTAGCCAATCCAAGCATCATGGGCAATTGCAGGTTCTTCTACAAATTCTATGTACCATGACATACTACTTGCTGGTGCAGGTTGCTTGTACATTTGTAATAGAGTCGGTGGCCATGCATCTGTTAAAGCAATGATATGCGCTTCACTCATTTGCTCTGGTACATGTTTGAATTTCATCCAACCACCTAAATGTGAGGTGTCTGCTCCAGAGAAAGGCATATTGCCGTCTTGCAAACACAGTGCAACGTGCTGGAAAAATGCCGGCATCACGCCTTCTTTATAAGGTAGGGTAAAACGTTCATCAACGGGTTTTAGCTGCATGGTTTTAGTGACATCTACTTGTACACTTGATTGACGCTCAGCCCCAAAACAGGCTTGTGTAATAACACAAACATCGCCATTTTGAATCACTTTTGCCAGTACCTGCGCACTGTTTTTTCCTTCACGTAAGACTTCAACGTCGATTGAAAAATCATTGTCAGCGATTAACGGGCCAACAAAGTTAGTACTTAAAGATAATAAACGGCGAGAGTTATCGATATGCTGCCGTATAGCTTGATATAATAAAGCTGCAGATAAACCACCAAATGCAGTGCGGCCTTGGCACCAGTTTTCTGGAAACTGCATTACTTTTGTTTTGTCTTTACCTAGTTCAGCTGCCATGGCGAGTAATTGTTCAAAATGCATAATTTTCCTTAACGTTTATTGTTATGGTTTAGGTTATAGCACAGCCAAAGTCATCAGACCAGTTTGTTTATTCCGCAATAGGCGTACAAATACAGTGCTTTTTGAGGAAAAAACATGCATTTCAAAAAAAATTTCAAAAAAAAGTAAAATTTTTCATTTTTATAGTTGAATTCAGTTTCCTGCATCCCTATTTACTAGTCATCGAACGTATTAACGAATTTTGAAGTTGGAGAAGATTCATGGGTAGAATTATTGGAATCGATTTAGGTACTACTAACTCTTGTGTAGCAGTACTAGACGGTGATAAAGCACGCGTTATCGAAAACGCGGAAGGCGATCGCACAACACCATCGATCATTGCATACACGCAAGACGGTGAAACATTAGTTGGTCAACCTGCAAAACGCCAAGCAGTAACTAACCCAACTAACACATTATTTGCAATCAAGCGTTTAATTGGTCGTCGTTTTGAAGACGAAGAAGTACAACGTGATATCGGTATCATGCCTTTTAAAATTGTAAAAGCTGATAACGGTGATGCATGGGTTGAAGCGCGTGGCGAGAAACGTGCTGCACCACAAATTTCAGCAGAAGTGCTGAAAAAAATGAAGAAAACAGCAGAAGACTTCCTAGGTGAAGCGGTTACTGAAGCAGTAATTACAGTACCTGCATACTTCAATGACTCACAACGTCAAGCGACTAAAGATGCTGGTCGTATTGCTGGTCTTGAAGTTAAACGTATCATCAATGAGCCAACTGCCGCTGCACTTGCATACGGCATGGACAAAAATAAAGGTGAAAACGTTGTTGCAGTATACGACTTAGGTGGTGGTACTTTCGATATCTCTATCATCGAAATCGACGAAGTTGAAGGCGAGCACACGTTTGAAGTGTTAGCAACTAACGGTGACACTCACTTAGGTGGTGAAGATTTCGATAACCGTGTTATCAACTACTTAGTTGAAGAGTTTAAGAAAGATCAAGGTATCGACCTTAAAAACGACCCGCTTGCAATGCAACGTGTTAAAGAAGCTGCTGAAAAAGCGAAAATTGAACTTTCTTCTGCACAACAAACAGAAGTTAACTTACCGTACGTGACTGCTGACGCAACAGGTCCTAAGCACATGAACGTGAAAGTTACTCGTGCAAAACTTGAGTCACTTGTTGAAGACTTAGTAACTAAGTCAATTGAGCCACTTAAGCGTGCACTAGCTGATGCTGATTTATCAGTAAGCGACGTAAATGACATCATCCTTGTTGGTGGTCAAACACGTATGCCTCTAGTTCAAAAAACAGTTGCAGAGTTCTTTGGTAAAGAGCCACGTAAAGATGTTAACCCTGATGAAGCAGTTGCAGTAGGTGCAGCGATTCAAGGTGGTGTATTAGCTGGTGACGTTAAAGACGTACTTCTACTTGACGTATCTCCGTTATCACTAGGTATCGAGACTATGGGTCAAGTAATGACTGCGCTAATCGAGAAAAATACGACGATTCCTACTAAGAAATCACAAGTTTTCTCAACAGCTGAAGACAACCAATCAGCGGTAACGATTCACGTATTACAAGGTGAGCGTAAGCGTGCAAGCGATAACAAATCACTAGGTCAATTTAACCTAGAAGGTATTCGCCCAGCACAACGTGGTACGCCACAAATCGAAGTAACATTCGACGTAGATGCGGACGGTATCTTACATGTATCTGCTAAAGATAAAGATACAGGTAAAGAGCAGAAGATCACAATCCAAGCTTCTTCAGGTCTAAGCGACGATGAAGTTGAAAAAATGGTTCGTGATGCTGAAGCGCACGCTGAAGAAGATAAGAAATTCGAAGAGCTAGTAGCAACTCGTAACCAAGCTGATGCAATGGTTCACGGTACACGTAAGCAAATCGAAGAAGCGGGTGATGCATTACCTGCAGAAGATAAAGAAGCAATCGAAGCTGCGCTTACTGAGTTAGAAGCGGCGATTAAAGGTGATAACAAAGAAGAGATTGAAGCGAAAACTCAAGCTCTTGCTGAGAAGTCACAAAAGCTAATGGAAATTGCACAAGCTAAAGCACAGCAACAACAAGGTGGTGCGGATGCAGGTGCACAACAATCTTCTGCAAAACAAGACGACGATGTTGTTGATGCAGAGTTCGAAGAAGTGAAAGACGACAAGTAATTGCTTGTTTCGCTTCTGCCTAACGCATTAATGGCTGCTTTGTTTAGCCAATTAAGTTAGGATGAAATGATTGAGGCGCGCCAGCGATTTCGCTTGACGCGCCTTTTGCATGTATATAAACGGTAAAGTCGTTCGACTTACCTTACGCAGTGTAACTGCAGTAAAAAGAGTAGTGTGATAGATATGTCAAAAAGCGATTATTATGAAGTTCTCGGCGTGAGCAAAGATGCCAGCGAACGAGACATAAAAAAAGCGTATAAGCGCTTAGCGATGAAATATCATCCAGACCGTACCGCAGGCGATAAAGAACTTGAGTCTAAATTCAAGGAAGTAAAAGAAGCCTACGAAGTACTAACTGATGACCAAAAACGTCAGATGTATGATCAATATGGTCACGCAGCCTTTGAACAAGGTGGTGGCGGTCATGGCGGTGGCTTCGGCGGCGGTCATGGTGATTTTGGTGATATTTTCGGTGATGTGTTTGGAGATATCTTTGGTGGTGGCGGTGGTCGTCGTCAATCGCGTCAACAACGTGGTTCGGACTTACGTTACAACATGGATTTAAGCCTTGAAGAGGCCGTTCGTGGTAAAGATGTCGAAATTAAAGTACCAACTTGGGTTAGCTGTAAGCCATGTGATGGTAGCGGTGCAAAAGCGGGTTCTAAACCAAAAACATGTACTACCTGTCATGGTGCTGGTCAAGTACAAATGCGCCAAGGTTTCTTCGCGGTTCAGCAAACTTGTCCTACGTGTCAGGGCACAGGTCAAATTATTTCTGATCCATGTGACAGCTGTCATGGTCAAGGTCGCGTAGAAAAAACTAAGACCTTATCAGTGAAGATCCCAGCGGGTGTTGATACAGGTGACCGTATTCGTCTATCAGGCGAAGGTGAAGCGGGCATGCATGGTGCACCAGCAGGTGATTTATACGTTCAGGTTTCTGTTCGTGAACACCCGATTTTCCAACGTGATGGTAATAACCTGTATTGTGAAGTTCCAATTAGCTTTACGACAGCAGCACTGGGTGGCGAAATTGAAGTGCCGACACTGGATGGTCGTGCAAAACTGAAGATCCCATCAGAAAGCCAAACGGGCAAGATGTTCCGTATGCGTGGTAAAGGTGTTAAGTCTGTACGTAGTGGCGCTCAAGGTGACTTGATCTGTAAAGTGGTTATTGAAACGCCAGTGAATCTAAATGACCGTCAACGTGAATTGCTTGAAGAGCTTGAGCAAAGCATGGGTAAAGATGGCTCTAAAAACCGTCCAAAAGAAAAAGGTTTCTTTGATGGTGTGAAGAAATTCTTCGATGACCTAACTAAGTAACTTCTAGTTAAGTAACTTGAGTTCGAGAATAAAAAGGCGCTGATAAGCGCCTTTTTTATGCCTTAATGGTCTAAGAATAGGTAGTTTTGCCAACTTTTCATTCTGATCAATACTTTACGCATCACTGATACGTGTTCGAAGTGTTCTGAATAAACAGCGACTTCTGTGCTTGTTCCTTGTGGCAGGTGATATTCACTCATGTCATCGGTGATTTTTAAGGTGACAATTGCGCGCCCTTGACGAGCAAAAAACTCAGTGCCCATCAGTGTGCCTTGTGCTTGCACTTGCCCTTCACCAATCGCGGGTAATACATCGATTACTTTGCCTGCAAAGGTTTTGCCCGGAATAGCTTTAAAAATAAAATCTGCTTTGTAGCCAGACTCGAGTCTTAATAGTGAATTTTGTCTAAATGCAGCGACGTAAACGGTATCTTCTTTGTGCACAAAGGTCATTACTGGGCGTAATGGCATAGGGACTGCAATCATCCCAGGGCGTAATGTTAGTTGTGTTACATAGCCATCGGTAGGTGCATAAACGCTTGTGCTGTCTAAGTTAAATTGAGCTTGCTCTAAATTAGCGCGAGCTGCGGCAATTTTAGTTTGTTCGCCGTTTATTTCAGACTCAAATGCTAGTTTTTGACGTAACTCTTCGGCCTGTGCTGCTTCGTAACTTGCCTTTGCTGCTAAGTATACACCTAATTTATTATCAACTTGGCCTTTTGAGTAAGCACCGCTTTTTGCGCCTTTTTCATAACGTTCGTATTCTTTCTTGCTACGATCATATTCAGCTTTAGCCATTAGGGCACTGGCTTGTGCTGATTTATAGCTCGCTTCTAAACCGAGCACTGACTGTTTTGCATCCTGCAAAGCGGCAATCGCTTGATTTAGTTTGGCTCGATATAAGGTATCGTCTATGCGAAACAATAAGTCACCTTTTTTAACTGGCTGATTTGGCTTTACTGCAACCTCTTCAACGGTACCACGTACATTTGGCACAATGGGTGTTGTGACATAGGCACTGCTGGCCATATTTGAATGTGGATGATTGTAGTTCATTAATAGGATTAAAGCGCCTATCAGTACCACACCACCGAGTACCGCGGTGGGTACTGTCCATTTATTAAGTGGGATTTTAAACACTTTAAAGATACCAATGCACAATGCGGTATAAGTGAGTATTAATAACAAATCCATAGTCTATTTCTCTTTATTATTCGATTGAGCATTTATTTGTGCTTGTAGTGCTGCAACCGTGGCTGTCAGGCTAGCTACTTTTTCTGCTAAGTCTTCTTGTTCCTTTTGAATTTGGTTAAACCCCCAGCCGCGGTCATCACGCCATAATGTCGCCCAAACCCATAAAAATGGCCACAGCACATGTAGGGTAAACAGGCTAACCCAGCCTGCATAATGGATGGCATCTTGGTGAGGGTGATTACGTTTTTTGGCAATTTCGTAGGGAATATCGTGAATGGCAATAACACCATAAAATATTACTACCGTTACAAACACTAGCATGACCAGTGCAAAGTAGTCTAAAAACATCTATCTTCCTTTGTTAAATTAATACCTAATTTATAATACGTTAAATTGACCCTATTCCTAATCGGCATTTTCAGATTTAATCTAATACAACATAATAGGCTGAATCATCAAGACATCTGCACAATGTTACATCATCAGAGAATACCGTTTTTTGAATCTTCCCTTTATTTAGACCAAGTGTTTGACATTTATTTTGGCAATCAATAAAGGAGTTCCACGCTAAGTATTCGTTGCAGATAAAATTAATCGTATACAACAGGGTGAGTATGATAAGTAACTGCTTAACCAGATATAGGCTATTAGCTCTAGACATGTTCATTACCTTGCGTAGTGTCTATCACTTAAGTGTAGTTCATTTTACTTAAATTAGTACGATTGTAGGTTTTGATTAATTGCTTTTAGACTACCGTTCACGTTATGTTTATTATCGTTCAGCATTCAGCATTCAGTATTTGGAAGAAGTAATGACACCGGCTATTAATTTATTACAAAAGAAAGGTATTAATTTTGATGTGCTTAGCTATCAACATGATCCTTCAAAGCAACAGTTTGGCCTTGAAGCGGTTGAGAAGCTAAAGCTCCCTGCTGAGCAAGTATTTAAAACTTTAGTACTTGAAGATACTGAGCATCAGCTTTTGGTTGCTATTGTGCCAGTGAGCCAGCAAGTTAACTTGAAAATGCTAGCAAAGGCGGCAAAGGTTAAAAAAGTGCAGATGGCTCCACAACAAAAAGTCGAAAACACGACAGGTTATATTTTAGGGGGGGTGAGCCCGCTAGGTCAGAAAAAGCGCCTTAATACCTATGTGCATCAATCTGCAGATAGCTTTGACGTGATGTATGTTTCAGCTGGTAAGCGAGGTCTTGAGATTGCATTGGCCCCTAAGGATTTATGTAGTTTATTAAATGCTAAGCAGGCAGACTTTTAACAATGTATTTTCGGTAGGTTATGCCAGCGGGTTGTGTAATGAGGCGATAAGTAAGCGCGTTTCATATGCCAACGGGTCGTAGGAGTTTCGCTGGCTATGGCAAGGGTACCCACGCCATAACGGGTGTTAATGCTATCAAGACACTGCATCAGTTTAAGGTTATCGATAGGTGCTTGAAATAAATCAGGTTGCTGAAACATGTGGCTCGATAACTCTAGGGCACCTACACCACATTTATAAAATCGTACCCCGGGTTTATAGAGATGATCAAATACCTCGCTGATAGCATTGGCAAACACACAACTATCGGCGGTGGCGACACTAAACTCATAAATATAGGACTTTTTATAATAGCCATCTTGATGAGGAGAGCTGGCCACAAACATTAATAAGCGTTGAGTGTGTGAACCTTGCGCACGTAGTTTTCTTGCTACAATGACACAATGATTGATTAGTGCCGTTTTCAGCGCGGTGGCGTCAGTGATACGCTCCCCAAAACTGCGGGTCGAAAATATTTCTTTTTTGTCTTGGCGTACTTCATCCCAGGCTAAGCAGCTTTTTCCGCGTAACTCGTTCACTGTGCGCTCTAATACAATACTAAACAGGCGTTTCATTTTTCGAGGATCTTGCTCGGCTAAATCAAAAGCCGTATTGATATTCATTGCTTTGAGTTTTTTAGCTAAGCGTCGACCAACGCCCCAAACATCTTGTACGTCCATGGCTTTTAAAATGGCTAACCGTGAAGGTTCTGAATCAATCACTGCAACGCCATCAAAGCCGGGGAGTTTTTTCGCTGCATGATTGGCGGCTTTGGCTAAGGTTGCTGTTGGGCCAAATCCAACCCCAACAGGCAGCTTTGTTTCGCGCCATACGGTACGGCGAATATCATGGCCATAACGATGCCAATCGTGAATAAGCTTATTGAAACCAGTAAAGTTTAAAAATGATTCATCAATAGAGTATATGTGCTGATTATCGCAAAAGCGGCCAATTACGTTCATCATCCGCTCGCTTAAATCTGCATACAGCTCATAGTTAGATGAGCGGATCACCACTTGGTTATCTTCGAGTATTTTCTTTACTTGAAAATAAGGCTGAAATTTTGGAATAGCCAGCTTTCGAGCAATAGGGCACACGGCACAAATACAGCCATCGTTGTTGGTGAGAACCACAACCGGTTTACTACGAATAGCCGGATCAAATACTTTTTCGGCGCTGGCATAAAAGGCCACAGCATCGACTAAGGCGTACATGCTAATAGCTCTTTACTACTGCGATGTAAGCGAATTGAGCGAGTAACCACGCCTTCTAACTGAAATTCATCCGATTGGCGTAGTTGCACTGCAGGGTATTTAGGCGAGGCTGATAATAGCTGGGCATTGTGTTTATCTAATAGTTTACAAACAAATAAACCATTTAGATTCGCGACAATGACATCGCCATTTTTAACATCTTCGGCGCGATCAACCAGTAATAAGTCACCATCAAAAATCCCCACACCTTGCATTGATTCGCCAGAGGCAATACCAATAAATGTTGCATCAGGGTGTTTAATCAATAGTTGATCTAATGATAAGCCTAGCTCTTTGTATTGTGCTGCCGGTGATTCAAAACCACATACGCCAGCTTCGATATAAATAGGAATAACACGCATAACAAAACCACTATACTGTACATTCATACAGTATAGTGGTTTGTGGTTATCTTGCCAATAAGATCACGGGGTGTTGTGATTGATATTTTCGATCATGGTTGTGGCAATAGCGATAAAATCACGTACTTGCTGATCTGTTAAACCGTGGCAAAGTTTGGCATCAACCTCTTGCTCTGCAACTTCTAAACGCGAGAACAGGGCGTTACCTTGAGCAGTAAAGGATAAAATTAAACAGCGTTTGTCATTTTCGTCGGCACATTTAGAAACCAGTTCAAGCTTTATAAGCTCTTTTACTAAGCGTGCTATTTGTGCTTTATCACGACCAGTTTTGGCAACAATATCATTGGCAGTACAGTGCTGTGTTTCGGCAATAATATGTAAGCAGCGTACATGCAGTGCGTTAAGACCAAGCTCGTTGGCGTTAATGGCTTCGCGAACAGTGACACGGTAACTTTGTGCCAGTGTAAATAAAGCTGAAGAAAGAGAGGTTTGTGGCATGGTTCACCTAAGTTAAGCAAGTTTGCATTAGTTGACAAAGTCAATTAAAAGCGTATAGTTGACTATATCAACTATTGGGGCGTTGTGCAATTTAACCAGCTAGGAGAGAAAGATGGCTAGAAAAGTTCGTCGTGCAAATGTATTAAGTACTACACGTATTTCCCCGCATCTACAAAGAATTGTTGTTGGCTCAGAGGAGTTTGCTGACTTCCCGCAAGATGCAAAAGGTGCGTACGTAAAGGTATTACTCCCGCATGCCGGTGAATCTAAGGTTGAACTTGATTTACACGCTGAGCATCCTGCATTAATGCGCTCTTACACTATTCGTGATATCAACCCTGCTAACGGTGCAATTACCCTCGATTTTGTGGTTAACCAACATCAAGGCGTGGCAACCAACTGGGCACAAAATGCGTGTGTAGGCGACGAGGTAGGTATAGCAGGCCCTGGCCCTAAAAAACTCACTGATTTTACACAAACACATTATTTAATGCTGGCAGATTTAACTTCAGTAAATGCAATCAATGGCTACTTACAAGCCCTGCCACAAGATGCCACTGTTGATGTCATTATTCATGTTGCTGATAAAGCCGACATCATTGAGCTTGAGCAAATTAAGGCACACAGCCAACATAGTGTTGAATGGTTAGTTACAGATGAGCCAGAAACAGATCTTCTCGACCAAGTAACACGCTTATGTGCTGGCTATAACACGCAACCTATGGTGTTTATGGCACTAGAAGCAAACTTGGTAAAAGCAATTCGCCGTTTAGTAACAAGCAGTTTTGAAATTGATCGTGAACACATTGTTGCATCAGCCTATTGGAAGCGTGGTATTGACGCCGATGGCCTAAAGGTGGAAAAACAGCAACAAAGCCGTGCCTAATTAGCATTTGAAAAATAGCCATTCGCTCTCATTAACTAATTATAAAGAGTTAAATTTTGGAGAGCGAATGTCAGACCTTAGCAATACACCTTTTTCATTGCTTGAATTGAGCCCAATGAAAGAGCACGAAACCGTTTCGCAAACACTAGCTAACAGTGTTACCTATGCACAAACAGCCGACAAACTGGGTTTTAATCGGTTTTGGATGGCAGAGCATCATAATATGCGCGGTATCGTGTGCGCCGCAACTTCAGTACTGATAGGTCATATCGCAGGTAAAACTCAGAATATCCGCGTAGGTGCAGGTGGGGTGATGTTACCTAACCATCCACCGCTGGTGGTTGCTGAGCAATTTGGCACCCTAGAGAGTTTATACCCCGGTCGCATTGATTTAGGTTTAGGCCGAGCACCAGGCAGTGACCCAATTACCAGCCGAGCTTTGCGCCGTGACGAACAACGCGCTGAGCGCTTCAATGATGAAGTAACGGAGCTGCAAGCTTTACTTGGTCCATATAAAGGTGACTCTCCAGTACGCGCAATCCCAGGTGAAGATACAAATGTACCAATCTGGTTACTGGGCTCAAGCCTTTATAGTGCGGGGCTTGCGGCAAAAAAAGGTTTGCCATATGCATTTGCGGGTCATTTTGCCCCACGCTTTGTTGAAGATGCCATTGCATTGTATCGCAGAGAATTTCAGCCATCCGAGGTATTAGATAAGCCATACGTCATGCTTGGTTTACCCGTTGTTGCCGCTGACACCGACGAACAAGCACAGTTTTTAGCAACCACAGCGAAACAACGTATCTTAGCACTTATGCGCGGCAAGCCACTTTGGCTTAAAGAGCCTGTATCAACAATGGAAGGCTTGTGGACAGCGCAAGAAAAAATGCAAGTAGAAAACTTTTTAGGACTTTCTGTTGTGGGCGGTCAAGCGAGCGTTAAGCATAAGCTGAGTATGATTAAACAAACGCTACAGGTTGATGAGTTTATTTTTACAAATGACCTGTATGAATTGAGTGACAGACAACATGCGCTGGAAATATTAGCAAGCATCATGCACTAATACGGTTTGGCAAATAGTGAATGCGTGTAATGAGTTTTTTATGCGCATTGCTTAAGCCCTGACACTCATTTATTAAACGGTTTTATAGATTAAATCAATTTATATAATCCGTTTTAAGGATTGAAATTAACTTAATACAATACATTTATTAACCATAACCCTAGGAAGGTGCACCGTGAAATCTCAAACAATTGCCGCAGTAGAACCACAAACAAAAACAGCATTAATCGCTGAGGGTGGTGGGCAACGAGGGATTTTTACCGCAGGTGTGCTCGATGCGTGGTTAGAAAATAATTACGATCCATTCGATTTATTCATTGGCACGTCGGCAGGCTCACAAAACTTAACAAGTTATTTAGCGCGTCAAAAAGGCTATGCAAAACGTCTGATCAGAGGCCTTTCGCGGCATAAACGTTTTTTTCAACTTGGCCGCGGGCTGTTTGGTAAAAGCATTGTCGATCTTGATTGGTATTTTGATAAAACCAAAGAAGTAAATCGCGCTTTAGATTTTAAAACAGCAACACAAAGCCTAGGTAATCGCGAACTGTTGATCACAACCACTAACGCGGCTGACCGTAAACCCTATTACTTGAGCCCAAATGGTGAAGATACGCAATGGTTGGCTCTGTTAAAAGCATCAAGCGCATTACCCTTTTTATATAAAGATGGCGTTAACTTAACTCCTTGGTTAACAACCAAGGCCGCAAACGATGCCATTATTCAAAGCTCTAATACTGATTTAGTCCATGATATGTATTTAGATGGTGGCCTAGCTGCACCTTTACCCGTGAAAGAAGCCTATAATCGTGGTGCCCGCGATATTGTGGTTATTCGTACTGTTGATGAAAACTTCCAAGTACAATCTGAATGGGTAAATAAATTGAAGTCACTGGTTTGCGTATCGGGTTATTGCCCTAAAACAATTGATTACTTGGTTCAACACGAACAAGCTTATCAAGATGAACTCGATTTCATTGCAAACCCGCCAAGTGATGCCCGTATCACACAAATTTTTGCAGGTGATAAATTACGCAGTAAACTGCTGGGTAGTACAGATTCAGATCTTCGCTATGATCACAAATTAGGCTTAGCGGCAGGTCGTGCCTTTTTAGAGCAACAACTGCTAAATTAGTTGGGAGCAGGCTCAGGTAATTAATCCCATTGCCTACTTGAGATATTTGTAAATAGAGTTAAAGTGGTTAGCTATTCACTTTTTGTGATTTTTTATCTACAAGAACAATAAAGGCTTGCCATGTTTAACAGTGCTGTATCGACAATCAATGGTCTTCTTTGGGGAGAAGGCCAAATTCTTATCTATATTCTTCTGTTTGCTGGTATCTGGTTTTCGGTAAGGCTAAAAGCGATTCAATTGGTTAAGTTTCGCCATATGTTTAGCCTGTTAAAGTCGAGTAGCAGCACCGATAAAAACTCAATTAGTTCGTTTCAAGCTTTATGTACTGGTCTTTCAGCTCGCGTGGGCACAGGTAACCTTGCGGGGGTTGCCGTTGCTATTTCGTTAGGGGGCAGTGGCGCAATATTTTGGATGTGGGTGATTGCCATTTTGGGCATGGCCACTGGTTTTGCCGAAAGCGTACTTGGGCAAGTCTATAAAGTTAGGGATGCCAATGGCGAGTTTAGAGGCGGTCCTGCTTATTATATTCAGCAAGGGTTAGGCAGTCGAGCGCTTGCAGTGTGTTTTGCTTTTTGCTTATTCCTTGGTTATGGCTTTACGTTTAGTGCCATGCAAACGAATACCATTACCGATGCCCTCAATTACGCATTTGAAATTCCAACACTGTATTCAGGTATTGTGATCACGATACTGGCAGGCTCTATTATTTTAGGTGGCTTTAAAGCTATTGCCCGCTTTGCTGAACGCATTGTGCCAGTTATGGGAATTTTATTTGTACTCGCCGCCATTATTATTACTTTATTGAATATCGGTAAAGTGCCTGCGATGATTGAAGATATTTTACTTTCTGCCTTTGGCTTACAAGAAGCAGGCGCAGGGGCTATGGGCGCCGCAATTAAAAACGGTATTCAGCGAGGGCTTTATTCAAATGAAGCCGGAGCGGGGAGTGTGCCACATGCATCTGGCTGTGCATCGCCAGTACCAAACCACCCAGTCACTCAAGGTTACATTCAAATGCTTGGGGTGTTTTTTGACACTATTGTGCTGTGTAGTTGTACGGCGGTGATTATTTTATTGGCTGATATTGATATTAGCGGCGAAATGGAAGGAATACGCTTAACTCAATCTGCGATGACAGCGCATATGGCCGCTGGTGGCATTTACTTTGTAGCGGCTGCAATTTGCTTATTTGCGTTTACTTCTGTGGTTGCAAACTATGCCTACGCAGAAAGTAACCTACATTTATTTAAACTAGATAATAAACTCGGCCGAGGTATTTATACCTGTTTATATTTATCCATGATGATTTGGGGCGCATCTGCCACCATTAAACAAGTGTGGGATCTTGCAGACATTGCTTTAGGTTTAATGACAGTGGTGAACGTTATCGCTATCATACGCTTAACGCCAACCATCTTATCTGTGACAAAAGACTACCATAGTCAACGTGAAGTAGGGCTAGAGCCAAGTTTTGATTCTGAAAAAGTACAGGTTCAAGGTCAAACAGAGCAAGGGATTTGGCGCAAATAAGCTAAAACAATAACGAGAAAAGTAACCATGATAGATATTTATGCAGGGCCTAGTGCTGCAAAAGTAATTCAAGAGCAAGGCCTGTCTGCCGATTTGTTTAATACCTTTTTAGGAGCAAGCGGCGGGCCCAAGTGGTTTACATTATTTGGTTTGGATAAATATCTATTTGGTGAATTTTTTAAAGACCGTACCACACCTTTAAACTTATTAGGGTCAAGTGCTGGCGCATTTAGATCTGCTTGTTTTGCACAAAATGACCCTGTTGCTGCAATATCTCGATTAGCAAAGTCTTACTCTGAAACACGCTATTCATCGAATAAAGCAAAACCAGAAGAAATAACAACAAAAGCACGAGAGTTATTAACCACTGTATTTGCTGAAAATGGTATTCACGAAATCATTAACAACCCGATTTTTAAAGCCCACTTTATAGTTGCAAAATCGAATGGCTTTACAGCATCAGAAAACAAAGTGATGCAGTTAATGGGGTTATCTAAAAGCTACTTAGTCAATCGAATGAGTAGACGTTTGTTAAGTAAGCAATATGAACGTTATGTATTTCAGCCTGCGGATAGTCAGTTATCTTTTTCCGATAATAATACTTTCAATACCCATACTATAGAGTTAAACGAACATAATTTAGCGGATGCTTTGCTTGCTTCAGGCTCTATTCCATTAGTGATGCAGGGTATTAAAAATATAACAGGAACACCGCCTGGTATGTATCGTGATGGCGGTATTATCGATTATCACTTTGACTTAAGTATTCATAATGACGGGCTCATATTATATCCGCATTTTAATAATAGCCCAAAGGCAGGTTGGTTTGATAAGAGCCTAAAGCGTGGAATTACCCCGAGTAACTATGATAACGTAGTGATGATCACTCCATCAGCTGACTTTGTTGCTTCATTACCTTATGGCAAAATCCCTGATCGTAAAGACTTTACTGAACTTGATGCTGATACACGAATTATATATTGGCAGCAGGTATTCAAAGAAACAGAACGGCTAGCAGAAGCATTCGATGCGGTGTGTACTAATAAGCACACACCGAAAATAAACCTTATCAAATAATCGTGGTTTTGCTTTAACTACTTAAACTGGCTAATCAAGGATGTTTGTTCTGTCACTTTACTGAGTAATGCTTCACAAAGTTGCTGCGAAGTTTGGCCAAGCTCTTTACAGTCATGAGCAAAATCTTGAGCTGCTGTTATATTTCTTGCGATCGATTGACTTGCCGTTAGCTGTTCTTTTATCGCTTGGGCTACAACACTATTAAGCTCACTTAGCTTGATTGATTGCGCTTTAATATGGTCTAAACTATCGCCACTTTGATGGGCAAGCTTAACACTATTGGCCGACAAATCTAGTCCGTCATTCATGGCAATTTGTGCTTGTTTCGAAGCGTGGGTGAGTTGATTTAATACATTGCTAATTTCTTCTGTTGATTGCTGAGTTCTAGACGCTAGAGCTCGTACTTCTCCTGCAACAACCGCAAACCCTCTGCCATGCTCACCTGCGCGGGCTGCTTCAATTGCCGCATTTAAAGCAAGTAAATTAGTTTGATCTGCGATGGCATTAATCTCAGAAAGAATTGCCACAATATCTTGATTTCCTTGGATTAAGTTTTCTACATAATTGCTTGCGGCATTGAGTTTTTCGTCAAGTTCACTAATTGAATTTATAGTTTGTCTAACAGCAAGTGAACCGTCTTCTGTTGCTTGATTCGTTAACTCAGCAGTTTGGCTTGATTTCATCGTGCTAGACGAAAGTTCATCAATAGAAGCGGTCATTTGTTCTGTTGCTACAACAATTTGCGAAACTTCGTCAGTTTGTTTATTTAAAAGCTCCGTAACATTATGGCCAGACTCGGCACAATGTTGGGCATTGTAATTAACACCCACACTAACATCATTCACACGGCCAACAACGGCTTTTAGTTTTGCTTTTTGCATCTCAAGTGCAAGATATGCAAAGCCAGATTGATCATTGGTACCAGAATACAGGTAAGCCATTAAGGGGTTATCGTATACTTGTTTTGCTTTACTAATAAGTGCTAAATATTTTTGGCGCCAAAAATACATAAGCCCATTAGCTGATGCTAAAAATAGTACAAGTACACAATTAAAAATATTAAATCCAGCACTGAATAGGGCAGCCAGCGAGCCTAAAAAGCTAATTAGCAACAGGGCACTTATGTAAAGAGTGGCATCATACTTTACTGCTGTAGCATGAGACTTTTGGTTGTTGTTTATTTTTGCATATTCAGCAGTTGCTCTTTGTACAACTTCATCACTCTGTTTGGTTCTGACTGATTGGAATTCAATGATATTACCAGTTTTATCTTTAATAGGTGTTACAAAGGCATTCACCCAGTAGTAATCACCATTTTTACATCGATTTTTAACAGGTCCCATCCAAGATTGACCATTTTTAAGATGGTGCCATAAATCAGCAAAAGCAAGCTTTGGCATATCAGAATGACGAACGAGATTGTGAGGTTTATGCACCATTTCGTCGAGGGAATATCCGGCTATTTTACAAAATTCATCATTGGCATAAGTAATATTGCTATTTAAATCTGTAGTTGATAATAGGATAGATGATTCAGGAAATTTAACTTCATTGCTATTTATTAGTTGGCTATTCACAGTGCTGGTCACTTTTTTAGAATAATTATAATAGTAAAGTATTGTTTATTGTCGATGTTATTATTGTGAAATAAACAAGGAAAGTCTTATTTAAATAAGTTTTGTTCTATATCAAGTTACACCTAAGTAATTGATATGGAATTAAGAAAATTCATATTTTTCGTAAATGCGGAGGAAAACTTTAATTCTAAATAGAATTTAGAATTAAAGTTAAACTATAGAAATTAAAACCTAGGATCACCTTCACATAACTCACCATCATAATCACTATCTAAATCAGTATTTGGACAATGCCTATTGAAAAAATAGGCTTCTTCAATGGATGTCATTTGCTTACAGTATTGTCTGCCATCACATTCGAAATAACTTTCATTAGTAGAGAAGCGTTTTTGTTGTCTCTTATTAAAGCGTGCTTTTAAAGGTGCTATAACACGGCTATTGACTACCTCAGTAATAGATGTACCACCATTATTTGTAACGTAATATTCCCATCCCAAATACAAAAAAATTGTCAGCAAAATAAACTTTCTCATAGGACCTGCTAATAATTATAGTTATAAAGTATGAAGAAAATGCATAAAATGTTAAAAGAGCAACTCTTCTAGTATTAAAGTATGGATATGCTACTAAGATGAAAATGAAAAGTTAAGTTTAATTAATGGTTTATCCATGAAATCTGAATTTTCCTAGGAGGTGTAAGAAGAGATAACTTAAAAAACCCCGAACTACTTCTGATGTGGAACATCAAATGAAAAGATATAAAGTTATCAAAATTAGGTCGTTTATTTTGAATGGGCATTGTGCAAGCAAAGCCAGAGCAGATATACGAGATAGGTTTTAAATGCTAAAAATATAAAAAGCTTTAACATCTAAACTGTTAGAGTAATACATTAAAAATAATTACGCATAACAAACTAATCTCTTGAGAACTATAAAAAACAACTAGCTATTTGTTCAAAGAACTTATTAATTGAAAGAGCGATAAATGAGAACTCATAAAAGATAGTAAAATAGATATAAACAAGTAAATTAACTACTAGAAACAAATTATACTTAATTACCCATAAATTACGGTACGTAACATAAAAGAAAAGGGCGAAAAGCCCTTTTTTATTAGCAAGTTGTCATTGCTGTCATAGTTGACAGTTTGGCATTACCATCCATTTAAACGAGTGTCGTTTTCACATGGATTGCCATCATGATCCCCATCCATTTTTGTATTAGGACAGTTGTTGATAAAGAAAATTGCTTCATCCATTGAACTCATTTGTGAACAGTACTGACGACCATCACACTTGAACTTATCATCATCAAAAGAGTACCTAAATGACTCTTGAGATGGTTGATAGTCTAATTCAATATCTTCATCGCAAAGCAACTTAGGCGCAAATGCTTGGTATGTTTGCCAAGCTCCAATGACAACAAGAAATATAAAAAAAACCTTTTTCATATTAACTCCTTTTAATTTGATTTTTTGTCTAACCAATCACCTCTTAAGTGAATTTCCGTTGTTCCTGTACTTGGCCGCTTAGCAGCTCTAGCACAAGCACCATCCATCATTGATTTATTACGATCCGACTGTATTTGCTGGTACTCACTTCTCCAAAAATCACAAATCTCGTTATTTGTTCTTTGAGCATTATTAATAGCTTGTTGCTTTGCAGCATGTTCAGCTTGTCGTTTTCTGAGTTGGCGTTGAGATTCTTCTAACTGTAATTTTGCACGAACAGCTGCTGCATTAGCATCACGTTCCGCTTGATTAGCTATCGCTTGTGCTTCTTTAGCTAATAGATGTGCTCGATATAGATAGTAACTTTCTATCGTAGCAAAGATAGAAATACCTGTGAGAGTCAAACAGAAATAAAGTTTGATGTAATTGATATGCATAACTAGTCCGTTAGTGTAAGTTGCTGATATATTATATGAGAATTAAGAAAAAAGGGAATGAAAATGGAGCCAATAATTGCAGAGCAAGAAGATAAAACTAAATATAAAAACGGAGATGTAAGTATTAGTGGTGAAGTTATAGAAATGATTTATTGTGCTTCAACAGATTGCATAATTTTCAAAACCCAAAGGGGAACTACAGGTTGGGAATATGTTAATAAAAATGGAAAAATAGCGGACAGAGCTGCTGTTAAATTTAATGAATTGCACGAACTCTTTGACACTCAGGCTAACCCAGGCGTATTAGTTAGTCTTTGCAATATATTTTTTAGTGCATTGAATGCAAAAACAATAGAAGAATGTGATCGGCTATTTGTAGATATAGAGCAAAGAATAAAAGATATAAAAACACCAGATAAAATAAAAAGCCATTTTATTTTATGTGCATTAATCTTCACGACAATATCATCATTTCTAATGTTAACAGCTTACAACTTCTCAGATAGCAGTTTTAAATATGTGTTCTTATGTATAGCTGGAGGATCAGTGGGAGCACTTTTCTCAATACTTCAAAGAAATAATGAAGTTGTTTTTAATAATCAAATAAAAATTCAATACATATATTTTCAAGCTACATTTACAGTTCTTTTAGGAAGTATTTCTGGAGGTATAATTTATCTTCTATCTATGTCGGATTTAGCTTTAACATTTGCAAATAAAAATATTTATAGCTTAGTTCTTCTTTCCATTGTCAGCGGATTTAGTGAAAGGATGATTCCAGAGCTTTTTGGAAAAATTGAAAAATCAAATTAGAAGGGCAGAGCCCTTCTATTAACTACCAGTATTTCTCGCTATTGTTCCAACGATATCAAGTAGCTGCTCTTGTAAGTCAAATAAGTATTTACCTTGAACTTGAGTTTCAGATTTAAGCTTTTTATACATAGATTCATGCTCTTTAGCTGACCATTTATAACGGTGAACAAACTGTACGTCAGAAGGTTTTACTTTACCCCAAGGCGTAGTCATCACGTTGTTATGATATGAAATGCTGCATTCTGCCCAAGGCCCAGTGTCTGGTAAGTAGCCGCGATACATTATCCAAATCAGTTTTTCGACAGGTTTACTAGCTTTGTTAGCTTTTACATATCTCCTTACTTGGCGTTCACTTACTCCGAGTTCTTTAGCTCCTTTTGCGTAGTCATATCCGAATAGCGTAACGAACTGCAATTTAAAGTTGCCCATTGTGATTTACTCCTTTATTAAAAATCACAATGCACACTCGGTATCGGTGTAAGTGGTTTCGCTCCCCCCCTATTAGTATATGGGGGGAGGGTGTTTCCCTCGGCTGCTGTGCCGTCCTTAACTCAGCTTGGTTTATCAGAAGGCAATCAACTTTTATTGAAAACAGACTAGGGCAGTGAGTGCAATTGGCTATTTCACTGAATTGATACCCGACCCTAATAAACTGTATTGAAAATGGAAACGGTTTCGCGATGAAATGTGAATTTTCTGGAATGTATGACATGGCTACGCCATCCTCCAAGAACTGGAGATACAAAGGTGAGTGGTACGTAATAATTTTGTTCATTATTACGTACCGATACGAATATTACGTAAAAAATTACGTACCACTAAATGGCCTTTTTCATACGGCCTGTTCTGACATTTCTTGCCATGAAAGGTATATGGTCTGGGTTATCAATCAGAAATTCTATCATCTGTTTAATTTCAACTTCCGATTCGTCAGGTATCCAAAGGGTTACCTTCTTTAACCCTTTAGCTTTTTGTTTCTGCTCGTATTTTTGGTTTCTAGTCATAGTGTCACCAGTGACGTAGGGTGATTGGTTAAACGCTACCCAAGGCTTTCAACAAGTTGAAAGGCTTGGGTTTTAGCGTTTAATTAGATGTATATAAGTCATGGTATGATTCATCAGGTATCTGATTATCAAAATATTGATTAGTCGGTTTGTATCTAAATACGACCGCTAATTTAGTACCGCGATAACCTTCGATACCTAACATTGTTTTCTTTAAGCGATACCCTAGAGTTAGCAACTCCTCTCGATTGAATGTATCGAGAACTTGCTTTGCATCATTTTCTACGACAACACGCAAGTCAGCAATTCGGCCTTTATAAATTTCTTCATAAGTTATCATCGCATTGTTGTTTTGAATCATATCCCTTAAACGTTGATATGGGTCTACGCTTATTTTAGGTTTTGGAGGTTGTGTTTGTTGCTGATTAGATTCTCCAGTTGTGGGTGTTGAAGGTTGATTTTCAGCTTTTGCTACTGGCCTGTTGTTCGGTTCTTTGGATTCTTGTTTAACAATTTGTGTTTCACCACTAAAAAATGAGCTTAAGAAATAAATAGCAAACGCAATGACACCTATAAAAATTGGTAGGTAAAGCATGAACTGTTTTGACTTAAATATGTTCACACGGTCATCAGAATAAACATCCGTGTTATCGGTCGTTAATTGATGACTTAGGTAAGAGCCAAAATATTTACTATCATACTTCTCAGTGCCTGACTTAATTTTCTTAAATACAACATCTCCTTTTTGACCATTGATAGAGCCTTGGTACATTTCCCATTTGTACTTATTATCTAAGCCAACCATTGATAGTTTCAAAAAGGTAATCTTTCGCTCAATTCTTCGTTTCCATGTGGTATGGCAATCAGCTAAAGCTTGACCCATGCAAACAATATCCATTCCTCGATGGCGATGCTCAGCAATAAATTG
Organism: Pseudoalteromonas sp. S2721; assembly: GCF_005887425.1. Classification (NCBI taxonomy): domain Bacteria; kingdom Pseudomonadati; phylum Pseudomonadota; class Gammaproteobacteria; order Alteromonadales; family Pseudoalteromonadaceae; genus Pseudoalteromonas; species Pseudoalteromonas sp. S2721. Next base: position 76,540 of record NZ_PNCZ01000014.1, on the reverse strand, counting down.
AGTCATCTCATCAGATAGCTTTTGCCTGCCACTGGGGAAAAAGTTCTGAAGTTCATCGATAACAAGTAGACAGTCGTTTTCTACTATTTCATAAACGGTATGAACTTGTTCTTCAGTTATTTCAGTGTAAAGCTCTTTGAGTTCATCAACAGTTCGGCCTGTTAGTTCACTCACTTTTTCATAGTTAAAGCCGTTAAGTCGGGCGTAGACTTTACGGCCTTTTTCTAATGAAGGAATGATATGTTTAACTAACGCTTCATAGCTTTTACCTGAACCTGGCAAACCTTCGTGGAAAATAATCATAGTGTTACCACTGGAATAAAGTTAAGACTTTGCGAGTAAGTCTAAACGTGTAGCCAATACCTATTATTCCAAGCGCTTCAGAAAAACCTGTTGCACCAAGTAAATAACCTACCTCTGGAGGTATTGCGCCTGAAAACTGGGAAATGCCCGACTGAATAAATTGAGGTGGGTCTATCATGGCAAAAATATAGCGAAAACCTTCAAGCGCTTTTTCGAACACTTGAAGCGCTACCCACATCAAAGCGTCAAGAATGAACACTAATATTTCATAGCACCATTCTATAAACGCTTGCCATTGCTCATAGAGCCAATCTAATAAATCGTTAATCATTCTATTGCTATCCTCCATGCAAAAAAGCCAGCGACAAGCATTAAAATAGCTCTAATCATTGGCAAGATACTTTGAACGGCTGGGCTGCAAAACTGGTCAATATTCACTGTAAATGATGCGTCCAGAACAGTAACTGTTTCTGACCAAGTAGGGCATGAACCGCCAAATGAAGTGGTAAAGAAATTTTCTATTGCAGTAACAATAGGGAGCTGGCGCATTGCTTGATTATGTTCTTCAAGAACAGTACCGAAGTTCTCTGCTTCCCAATCAAACTCAGCTATTTCATTATAGCCATCGGGCTTGGTTTCATAGTCGATAACTGGCTTTTCACCATCATACGTCCCTATGTTTTCAAGTGATTCTGATTGCGCCTTTAGTTCATCTGTTTGCTTTTTCATTTCAGATAATTGCTTATCTAAAGCGCCAATAATTCCATCTTCATCCACACCATTGACCGTTGATTCAGAACCATCTGGACATGTGACTTTTGTATCGCCATTGGATAGTGACTCAGTGGAACAGTTACCATTTGATAATTCAGATTGCGATTCTCCACATGAGATAGTTGCACCTGACATTGTAGAAACTATAGAGCAACCTTCACCGTCTTCGCCGTCCTCTCCATCAATGCCATCTGTTCCATTAATGCCATCTTTACCATCCTTACCATCAATACCATTAGTTCCAGCAATGCCTTGTAAACCCCTAGCTCCTTGTTCGCCTTTCTCACCTTTCTCGCCTTTTTCTCCCTTTTCGCCTTGTTCACCTTTTTCACCTTGCTGGCCATCAGCGCCTGCAGCACCTCTAGCACCTTGAATACCTTGATCGCCTTTTTCTCCTTTTTCACCCTTATCACCTTTTTCGCCTTGTTCTCCCTTTTCACCTTTAAGTTCTCCAGAGGCCATAAGGTTGTCTATGTCTTGTTGGCTTATGAAAGATGCTTCTATATTTGAAAGACGCTCATGATTTACAGCTAATTGATCTGCATTTTTTTGTATACCTGTTGTATCGATAGAAATAGAAGTAGTTGGACAATTAACGGAATAAACACCGCCGCTTCCATGGACGTAGCAAAACTTGTCTTCGTCATCTTCATCATCTGGCGGTGCTAGACATTGAGTTGGTTCTTGGCCTTCATACTTAGATGGAAGAACATAACCTCCATTATCATCAGTAGTAATATTGCACTGAGTACCATTGTCGTTGTCAAAACACACATTGGTTGAACCAGAAGATGTACCACCAACATATGAATCACCAGTTGTAGGTTCTGGACATTCATTCTCGACAAGTTCTTTAGCACACATAATAGCATTAGGATTTTCAGAGGTTGGGCTTGGAACCCGTATTGTATGTAGAGGGTGTAAAGTAGGCGGACAAGAATAGTTTTCATCTTCTACAGCGTTTCTAAAATAAAGAGAAAAAGTTTTTGTTGTAGGTAAAGAGTTACCATTTGAATAATGACGCGTACCGGGGATGGTAATTTTTAAATCAGCAGTACAATTTGCTCTACCCCAAGTATAGTATTGGTCGTTGGTTTCAATGTAATTATTCGCAAAGTTTTCACATGCCTGAACCTTTGCGTCTGGAAGTTCTCGAGCGCAACCTTTCACACCACCTGCACCAGTTTTGCTCGCAAAAGTACACCAACCTTCCTCATGTTTAGGTGCAACTAAATCTGATAAATCAGCTTGAGCCATAGCACATGATGCAAATACAGTTAGCATCATCATGCAGAACCATAGCTTGAATAGATTGAAAATAAATTTAAGTGGGTGTCTAGCTGCGAACTTTAGACCGCGGAAACACCATGATAAAAGTTTACTCGCTTTCGAAACCACGAATGACCGCAACGGCGCAAGCAATGCCAAGTGCTGCATAGTAGATACCCCAAATCATGTTAATTACTCCATTAAAAAAGCCACGCACCTGCAAAGAAACGTGGCTTGATGTGCGATTTTTGAAACAGGTTAAACGGAGATTAACGGAACCAGCCGATAACCTTGTTGTAACCCCATTTAGCTACACCGGGTAAAATCTTGATTGCTGCCAATGCAGTGATAGCTGCTACGATTGTTGTTGCGTCTACTGCCGCAGTTACGTTAGTAAAATCCATAATGATTTCCTTTTAGCTTGAAAAGATTAATTTTAAGTATTGTCGTTTTCTGGTCGAAACCAGTTGATTACTGTTCCATAGCCCCAAGCGGTCATGTAACAGAGAATGACTAGTGAAAAACCAGCAACAAATAGGGCAGTTGCCTCTTCACTAGAAATTTCGCTAGGGTCAAACAACGAAGAACCTAGCAAAAATTGTTGGTACTCGGTCGGCTCAAGCATGACAAAGCCAGTGCAGTCTTGGATTGATTGCGCGGTTGGTTTTAGTTCGCCATACTCCAGCTGGACACAAGTAGCCATGATTATTTAGCCTTATGTTCAGCAAGGCTGTGTAATCGGAAGCCTTTCCAATCCATTTGGCGAGCAACGTTCGCACCTTCGTAATACTCGATATTCAGTAATACAGGCTTTAAGCCCCAGCCATTCGGGTCTGATTGCATTTGTTCTAATTGCTTGTAAGTGCCATCTGTGTATTGGTCAGCAGATACTTTTACAGACAGAATTTGTGCAGGGTTCTTTGTGTGAAGCTTAAACTCTGCGGTTGTTGGAAGTGGGGCACCTTTATCGTCAGTGCGGTTAATTGGTGCTAAATCAGTGATTGCGCCTTCAATATTCATAATAAATTTCCTTAATCAGTGGTCTTAAAATTAAAAGTTACAGTTAATGACACAAGTCCAAGTTCGCGATTTCATCGCTCATAATGTTGCCTGCCAGTGCTTCGTAATCCATGAATAAACACATGTTTTGATAGTCCTCTAAAACACATGCTTCTAAGAATTGCATTTCTTCTTTGGTTGGCTCGAATAAGCGACCATCGTCATGCCAGCCTTGAATCTGCTCTGATACGCCTATCATGATTTTGCGCTGAGCCTTGATGTCTGTTTCAGTCAAAATCTGTGATGTTCCACGACGAGTGATAACAACTACGGCATCCCAAGCAACGCCTAAAATACGGTTGGCTGGTTGGTCGCCGTATTTGGTGGCAAAGTAGGGCGATTGGGTTTCGCTTCGGCTAATCTCACCTGTGATTTGGTCAACAATGTCAGGTATCTGGTAATGCAGTCTTAGCGTTTGATCTTTACGTTTAACTTGTACGCCGCCCATTGCTAAACAAAACGCTTTCCAGTCAGATGAATCAGCGGCTTGACGAACCTTTTCTAAGGCATATTTTGATACGGTATCTAGTGTGGTTTTCATTGCGTTTGCAACCTCGCATTTGCCTTGTTCGCCTTGGCCTAGTCGTCTAAGTTCGCGCCATAAACTGACAGATGGACCACCGATTTGTTGAAAGCGTCTAATGTTAAAAGTGCTTGCCCATGTTGATGCACGTTCAGCAGCATCAGCGGGTAGTACGTTAATTTCACCAGCTTGAGAACATGTGACTTTGTCTATGCAATCACCAGTAACAGCTTTTGTAATGTATTTAGCAATGTAACCAGCCGCAGAGCCTTTATTTTTATTAATAGCAATAGCTTTAAAGCGAGTTGTTTTTGATTTGAATTCGTCCGGTGTATCTTGGGTGCAAAGCTTTCTAAGTATGTTACGTACTTGAGTTGCATCACCTTTTTCCATGAATAAAAGCATGTGCCAATGTGGACAACCGTCATGATGTGGTTCAACAACTCTAAAACCGTAAGGTCTTAAATCTTGTTTAGCGAATAGGGCGCGGGCACGTTTCCAAATATCGTTAAAGTATTCTTGTGCTTCTTGAGGGGTTGAGCCGTTATACTTTTTGTTCGGTATACCAGTATGGTGTACTGAATGAAAACGACTTGGCGCTGATAAAGTATAAAACTCACCACGATGACCATTCATATCTGCTAGTTCTTCGAAACCACGAATACGAACCATGAGTTCGGCAGCTTGTTGTTTGCCCGATGTATGAGAACGTTCAATGATAGATTGCAGTGTTTCAAATTCTTCAAATGGATTTGATTCATTAGGAACAACAAATAAATCAGACATAATTTGCTCTGATTTTCGTTTTCTATCACGGCGGTTTTGGATAGTTGGTTGTGAGACATACGCACTTGCTTTTTTATGAACGAGTCTTAAATCACGCGCTAATTGTTCGATGGTAACAGCTTGGATTTTGCGTAATTTTCTACGCCACCAAATTGGGTCTGCAAAACGGTTAAGTGCGCCAACTAATGATGTTGCTGATAGGGTTGAACAGTAAGGTGAAACGAGAACCGGTGCATCGATATTAAATGAAGTTGCCAACTCTTCTAATTGTGAAAATACACGTAAGTTATGGCCGTTTTTAGCGATTTTAAGCTCACAATAGCGCGCTTTTTGTTCTGCGATATCGCAAATTTCATCATCTGAAACAGATAAATTGATGTGTCCAAATTTTACATTACCAAGTTTTAACACTTCATCTGCACGCTTTAAACGGGCGTTTGCATCAGCTAAATTGCCGAATTTTTCAGCTAAAAAATAGCCCGTACTCAACATGTGAGCAAGGTTAGAATGACGTTCAAAGATACGATTTCGCCACGTTTGGTAGTCGAAAAAACGTTCTTTCATTGGTTTCGATAAGTTCTCGAAAACGTCTTTTGCTGTGTTTGCAGGGTGCAAATTAGCGGTTAAATTCATTGCTGCATTTAACGGGAAAACTTGAGCGTATTGGTTAGATGATAGTGCGGTCATTTCTATTCACCTAAATCATCTGAGTAAGAATCATCAAAAACCACTTTTAAAACCAAATATAAAATGGCGATTACAGCTACATAGAGAATAAGGAAAGCAATAAGATTAATTGGGTCAAGAATATGAATTGAGAATGTATCGAGTAAATATTGAGATAAATTTTGGTTTAGCTCATGTAATTTAGTGAAACTCATATCCGTATTCCTTGTTAAGAATTGTCATTCTGTCAATGTTGAAAGATTTTAGTGCCTTCAAAATAATTCTGTCAAGCCTGAAAGAATGTGGCTTAGGTTTTTATTAATGAAAAATGAATGGTTTTCTTAGATAGAATGTTAAGTATGGTATTGTTTAGATTAGATATTTACTGAGAAGAAATTAAATAAAAATAAATGAAGTTTTTTTACTCAGAATTGAGTTGTAGTTATGAATTACTGGTTAAAAAGGCCAATAAAAACTAAAATAGGTCTAGCGGAGGATTTAACATGACATTTAGCTCAGAATTTTTAGAAAAGTACAAAACGTTCAAGAATATTGATAGATATAATGATCTTGCTGTCTATTTTCCAGAACTAAACTCTGGCAATATTTCTAGTATTAAAAACGGGAAACGTTCTTTAACTGCTAACCAAGTAATTGCTATGGCTGAAGAAATGGGAGTTGATTGGAAAGAAGCTCTTATAAGTTTATCTATCGAAAAAACAAAGGATAAAGAGCTAAAAGATCGTTGGTCTGAAATAAAAAAGAAAATAACTGCGGCATGTGTGGCGGTAGCAATGACAATTGCGAGTGCAGCAGTTATGACTAATACAGTCCCGCCTTTGCGGTATCGTAGATAGCCCATAAATTACGTTATGTTAAATTGCTTAAGCTAATGAAAAGTGGGAGTTAGGTTACTAACTAGCCCACTTTTAGAAGGGTTTAAAATAGCTTAATTTAGCTCAGAATCTACCCAAAACTTAGTGCCTTTAAGTACCGCTTGTAACGCAAGGCCATTTTCGGTTAAGGAATAAACAGTTACTTGGTCGGCAATTGCTTCGGCAACTAAAGCACCACCTTTATCTTCATATTTTGCTGCTGCATCTGCATTTCCACCGAATGCCCAACCATGTTCAATAAAGCGATTTACTGCTGCTTGATTATGAAAAACCATCACAACATTAAAGTCTTTAACACCTAAACCTAAGCCTAAACCTGCTTCACCCATATTCATGTAAGTTGATTTACCGGTTAAGTTATTTTTTACTACACCATAACCACCGCCAAAACTGGCTAAAACAACATTTACATTGGCATTATCAAAAACCGCATAACCAGCAGAGTTAGCAATTTGTTGTTTAACATCAGGTTTTTGAGCGTAAAGCTCACTTAATGTATTGTTTTTCATGCTTTGTACTAAAGCACGTTTTTCATCGGGAGATGCACTTCCTGTTGTAGCACAACCGGTTAAAATTGTAGTGATTAAAACTAAACTAATAGCGATAAACTTTTTCATACATATTCCTTGAATATTAGTATGGCAATCTAGTTAATGTTGCAAATACTATAGATATATTAAGTCCAATACTAGACAGTATCGGACTTTATGGTAATCTTATAACTAGCTATTTTACAAGATATTACATCATTATGCTCGTTGCTCTCGTCGATACACTAAAACAACTGCGTTACCAAATTGCTCATCTTGAAGATGATACTCTTGCAACAGAATATCCAGAACTTGAACACTTTATACATCAAGTTGGATTGACTGTTGCTGAATCAAAAAATGACTTAGCTTTTGTTTATCAGTTTTTATATGTGTATGGCCGAAAATCAGAAGCCACATTTAATCGTTTTCGAAATGAGCTTGAGCGTTTTTGTTTATGGTCGTGGTTGGTTGCTGAAAAATCGGTATTTGATCTAAAACGTGAAGATATTGAAGCCTATGTTGATTTTATGGTTGAACCAGATTCAGCCTGGTTATCAAGTTCAGTGCAATGGCGTTATAAAGATGAACAAGGCATAAGACGACTAAATACAAATTGGCGTCCTTTCATCAATAAAGAAAATATTGCTAGCCAACAAACACTCGCATCTATGTTTACAGCTTTAAATGTTTTTTATAAGTTCGCAATTTTAGAAGAAAAAACCTTTGCTAACTTTGTACCGGTTGTTAAAAAGAATAGCCCTTACTTAGTTGTGCAATCGCAAATTAAAATTCCCGATACACTTAGTGATATTCAATGGGAATATGTTTTTGGTGTTACTCGTGATTTATGTGAACAACAACCTAATTTAGAAAGAAATTTATTCACACTTGCTTGCTTAAAAGGATTGTACTTACGAATATCTGAGTTATCCGAGCGCCCTCAGTGGTCACCCGTTATGTCACATTTTTGGCAAGATAATGATGGTTTTTGGTTTCTAAGAATTATGGGTAAAGGTAATAAATTACGTGATGTTACCTTAAGTGAAGATTTTATATCATATCTAAAACGTTATAGGCTTTACCGTGGTTTACCTGCCCTGCCCCGCGTTGATGAAGCTGAGCCGTTAGTTCATAAAATTCGTGGTAAAGGTGGAATGACTGTTCGTCAAATTCGCCGTTTGGTTCAGCAAAGTTTTGATTTAGCAAAACAATCTCTTTTAGATGACGGCTTTAAAGATGATGCGGAACAACTTGAAGCGGCCACTGCTCACTGGTTAAGACATACCGGTGCAACACACGATGCCCAAACAAGACCGCTAAAACATTTATCTGAAGATTTAGGTCATGCAAAAATTGCTACGACAGATCAAATCTATATTCAAACAAATATAAAAGAACGTGCAAAGTCCGGAATAAAAAGGAAAGTGTAATGGAATATACAATACTGGCATCAGTTGGCTTGGCTTTATTATTTTATTCACTGACGATTCGGCAATTAGAGCGAACAGAAATTACCGGGCCAATGTTTTTTGTGTTGGTCGGAATTGCAATGTCTTACTTTTTGCCGAGTGAGTTTAAGTTAGGCGAAGCCGGACTCAGTGACATTTTACCTTTGGTTGAATTAACCTTAAGTATTTTTTTATTTACCGATGCCGCCAAATCAAAACTTCCCGTATTAAAACATAGTTATCAGTACCCTAGCCTGTTACTTTTTGTTGCTTTGCCGATGACATTACTGTTAGGTGTAGCTGGTGGGTTGTTTTTCTTTTCGGAGTTATCACTTTTTCAATCTGCTTTGATTGCGGTAATCTTAACGCCGACTGATGCCGCGCTTAGCAAAGGAATTTTAGAATGCACATCGGTTCCAGAGAAAGTTCGCGAAGGAATAAATACGGAAAGTGGTTTGAACGATGGCCTTTGCGTACCCATCTTTTTAATTTTACTTTTATTAGCTCAAAATCCAGAAAGTGCTGTAACGACAATTGATACTTTACTTGTTTTTGCAAGAGAGTTAGGTGTAGCACTTATTGTTGCAGGCGTGTCGATGGCTGTGTTTATTCCACTTTTAAAAATAGCATTAGCACGTCATTACTTTGCAAATAATAGCAGTCCATTTTTATTGATTGGCTTAGTCATGGCTATTTTCTCTTTAACACAAAATTTTCATGGCAGTGGCTTTATTGCTGTTTTTGTTTCGGGGCTTTTATTTGATTACTTAGCACCTAAAAAAATTCGTTCAACACTAGTTAAAGACTCTGAGCATATCGCTGAATTCGTAGCCTTACTAATTTGGTGTTTATTCGGTTTTGTATGTGGTCACTTAATTGTAAATGATATCACTTGGCCAATTGTTCTTTATGCGTTATTAAGTGTGACGATTTTTAGAATTGTGCCGGTACTCCTTTCACTTATGTTTACTAATCTAAATTTCAAAGACAAATTTACTTTTGCGTGGTTTGGTCCTCGAGGTTTGGCGTCTATCGTTTTCACATTAATGGTGATGGATACAGCAATTGAAAACAAAGAACAAATTGCCACAGTAACATTAACAACCATTTTATTTAGTGTGTTCATTCATGGCATGAGTACCAAGCCCATAGCAAAAAGTTACCAATAAAAAGGCGCGTTGAGCGCCTTTTTTATTTTTACAACTTAAAGTAGCTCTGCAATCAATTGCAGTGGATGCTTAGGTTTAAATTTTTCATAGCGCTTCACTTGGCTACGACAAGAAAAGCCAGTTGCTAAAATAGTTTCAGGCTCATTACTTGAAATAATTGGTTGCCAACTCATTTCATAAAGAGCCCGTGAATTTTCTTGGTTTTGTTTTTCATGGCCGTACGTTCCTGCCATACCACAACAACCCGTACTGGTAGTTTCAAGCTGTAAATTTAGATCAGCAAAAATGGTTTGCCAAACTTTAGATGCATTCGGCATTGCTGTTGTTTCAGTACAATGACTCAACAATTTAAATGGCGAATTTGTTGTAGTGGCAAGAGTAACTTGTTTAAAGTTTTGCGTTTGAAGCCATTCATGCGCAAGCTCAACTTTAAAATCTCCACGGTTCTCTTTTAAAATTGACACATATTCATCTCGGTAACACATAACCAAAGATGCATCGAGCCCAACTAAAGGAGCATTGATTTCACTGAGTGAATTTAAAAACTCAGCAGCATTTTTTGCTGTTGTTTTAAATTCATTTAAAAACCCTTTTACATGCTGTGCTTTACCATTAGGTTTAAATGGTAATAGCATAGGTTTTTTGCCTAACGCTTTAATGACTTTAATAAAGCTTTCGACTAATTCGGCTTCGTAAAAACTCGTGAATGGATCTTGTACTATCAGTACATATTCAGCTTGTTGTTCTTTTGAAAGTGAATTAAGTAATTCAAAATTAAAATGCTGATCTTTTGAAATACGTTTAGAAAGTTGCGGTATGCTTAAACTTGGCGTATCAACATAACCAATGGTATTTTTAATTAATCCTGAAACAAGTTTTGTATTTACTATTGGATTTACCACTTTAGCAAATTTTGCCATCACCGGCGCAGTTTGTTCGATGCCTGCTACTAAATAATCTTTTGCTGGGCGCGCATAATAACTGTGGTAGAAATTTAAAAAGCGTGAACGGAATGTTGGTACATCAACTTTGATTGGGCAAGCAGTAGTACATGCTTTACAAGCTAAACACTCGTCCATTGATTCTTTTACTTCATGAGAGAAATCATAAACGCCTTTTTTCTTATCGCGACTATGTTGATAGCGCTCCCACCAAGTGATCACTTCACCATTAACTAATTCTTTTTCGACATTGAGTAAATCAATATTTTCAGACTCTTGAAGGCGCAACCACTCGCGCATTAAACTTGCGCGACCTTTAGGTGAATGACGGCGGTCACCTGTTACTTTATAAGATGGACACATTGGTGATTTTTCATCGTAGTTAAAACACAGACCATTACCATTACAGGTCATCGCGTTATTAAATTCAGTTTTAACATCGATAGAAATTTCTTTGTCGAACCAGGCACGCTTTTGATCGTCAACAGAAACGAGTGAGTCTTTACTTTCAATTGGCGTACAGATTTTACCTGGGTTTACTCTGTTATTTGGATCAAATGCCGCTTTGATTTTTCTAAGTTGTGTAAATAAATGCTCGCCGAAAAATTCAGGGCCATATTCACTTCGATACCCTTTGCCATGCTCTCCCCACATCAAGCCGCCATATTTGGCAGTCAGTTTAACGACTTCATCTGAAATATGGCGAAGCAATTTTTCTTGTTCAGGGTCACACATATCGAGTGCAGGTCGTACGTGTAAAACACCAGCATCAACATGGCCAAACATACCATATTGAAGGTTGTGGTTATCGAGAAGTTCACGAAACTCGACTATAAAATCGGCTAAGTTTTCTGGTGGTACTGCAGTATCTTCAGCAAAAGCTAAGGGTTTTTGACTGCCTTTTACATTTCCTAAAAGGCCCACTGACTTTTTACGCATTGCATAAATTTTTAATATATCAGCTTTGTCATTCGTTAACTGATAACCGATCACGCCATTAGTTTGTTTTTCAACACATTCATCGAGTAGCTTACAAAGAGTGTCTACTTTATCTTTAATGTCTTCTGGTGAAACCGCATTAAACTCAACCATGTTGAGCCCTTGCATATCTTTGTTTTCAACATCGGTTATTAAGTCCGATACTGAATGCCAAATGATATCTTCTCGAGCAAGGTTAAGTACTTTGCTATCGACTGTTTCTACAGAAGTTGCATTTGCTGCAACTAGAAATGGTGAATGACGAAGTGCAGAATCAAAGCTATCGTATTTAATATTGATTAATGTTTTAAATTCAGCAATGGGCGTAATATTTAGTTTTGCTTCAGTAACTATACCTAATGAACCTTCGGAGCCAGTAATTAATCGGCTCATATCAAAGGTTTGTAAATCATCAGAAAAAATATGTTCTAAATCGTAGCCGGTCAGAAAACGGTTTAAACGTGGGAATTTTTCTAAAATAGCGTCTCGATTCTCAAGGCCAATATCAAGAACTGTTTTATATAACTTACCTACTGTCGTGTTTTGTTCAGCAATTACTTTTGCTTTTTCAATAGGCATAGGGGTTGTTGACATTTCAGTGCCATCAACAAGATAAGTTGTTAGGCCTAAAACGTGATCACTTGTTTTGCCATAAACCAAAGAGCCTTGACCTGATGCATCTGTATTTATCATTCCACCGACTGTTGCACGGTTACTTGTTGATAAATCGGGCGCAAAGAAAAAACCGTAAGGACGCAAAAAGTCGTTTAATTGGTCTTTTATTACACCCGTTTGCACGCGCACCCAGTTTTCTTGGACATTGATTTCTAAAATTTCACGCATGTAGCGAGATAAATCAACAACTATACCTGGGGTTAGCGATTGACCATTAGTACCTGTACCACCTCCGCGTGGACCAAAAGTCAGTGATAAAAACGGATCACGAGAAGCAATTTGCATAGCAAGTTGTATGTCTTTTGCTGACTTTGGAAAGATGACACCTTGAGGTACCTGTTGGTAAACGCTGTTATCGGTTGATAAACTTAAACGTGTAGAAAAGCTTGCATCGGTATCACCACTAAAACCTTGTTTTTGTATTGTATCTAAGTAATTAGAAACGAGTTCTGTGGTGGCTTGTTGTTGGCTTATTGTTGCTATCATGACGGTGATAAATTAAGGCATTTTGCAAATTATATCATGCTAATAGCTAAGATAAATTGAAGATTTTACAGTTTGTAACACTCTTTTTATCGATTTCGGGGGCAATACTTTTATACTGTGTATTAAAGCAGCAAATGAGATAGTCAGATGAAAAAAATTGCATTAATCAGTTTAGGTGCCTTGTGCATGTTATTGGGTTTAGTTTTTGTTATTATTCCCGGACCGTCGCTGATCTTCTTTATTGCAGGACTTTTCTGTTTATCTTTTTACTATCCTAAAGCGCGTGATTATTTAACCTTGTGCCAAAAGGCTCTGACTAAGTCATGTGCTTATATCGATAAAAAACTTGCTCGCTGATTTCTAATTGAGCTACAAAAATGCCAGCTAAGTGCTGGCATTTTTTATATCAGAATCTTTATTTTAATTAAATAAAGTACTTAGTCGGCTAATTTCTTAGCAAGATATAACCAAGTTTCTAATACTGTATCTGGGTTTAGAGAAACAGAATCAATGCCCTGCTCAACTAACCAAGCTGCAAAGTCTTCATGATCTGAAGGACCTTGACCACAAATACCTACGTATTTGCCTTTTGCTTTAGCAGTTTGAATAGCCATTGATAATAGTTTCTTGATTGCAGGGTTACGCTCATCAAATAGATGCGCAATTAAACCTGAGTCACGGTCAAGACCTAATGTTAACTGAGTTAAGTCGTTTGAACCGATAGAGAAACCATCGAAATACTCTAAGAACTCATCTGCAAGTAACGCGTTTGATGGTAATTCACACATCATGATTACTTTCAGACCATTTTCGCCACGTTTAAGACCATGTTCTTCAAGTAATTCAATAACGCGCTTACCTTCTTCAAGCGTACGAACAAATGGGATCATGATTTCAATATTAGTCATACCCATTTCGTTGCGAACACGTTTAATCGCTTCACACTCTAACGCGAAACAGTCACGGAAATCTTCAGAGATATAACGTGCTGCACCACGGAAACCAATCATTGGGTTTTCTTCTTCCGGCTCATATTGCTGGCCGCCAACAAGGTTTGCATATTCGTTTGACTTAAAGTCAGACATACGAACAATGACACGCTCAGGTGCAAACGCACAACCTAGTGTTGCAATACCTTCAACAAGCTTAGAAATATAGAATTCTACAGGTGATTCATAACCTGCCATCATTTCTGAGATTTCAGCTTTTAGCTCGTCAGATTGCGCATCAAAATTAAGAAGTGCTTTAGGGTGAACACCAATCATTCGGTTGATTACGAATTCAACACGCGCAAGGCCAACACCGGCATGAGGTAAGCGAGCAAAGTCGAATGCACGATCAGGGTTACCTACGTTCATCATAACTTTCATTGGTAATTCTGGCATTTCATCAACACGTGATGTAAGTACTTCGTAATCTAAAATACCTTCGTAGATATAACCTGTGTCACCTTCGGCACACGATACAGTTACATCTTGGCCTGCTTTAATTAAATCAGTTGCATTACCACAACCAACAACTGCAGGAATACCTAATTCACGAGCAATGATTGCCGCGTGACAAGTACGTCCACCACGGTTTGTAACAATCGCAGCGGCACGTTTCATGATTGGCTCCCAGTCTGGGTCAGTCATGTCAGTAACTAGAATGTCGCCTTGTTGTACTTTGTCCATTTCATCAATTGAATCTAGTACGCGTACAGTACCTGAACCAATCTTGTGACCAATTGCACGGCCTTCAGCAACAACTGTGCTTGTACCATTTAATTGGAAACGCTCCATAACGTTAGCGTCTTCGTTTGAACGAACTGTTTCTGGACGTGCTTGAACGATGTAAAGTTTACCGTCGTTGCCGTCTTTTGCCCACTCGATGTCCATTGGACGACCGTAGTGCTTTTCAATAATAACAGCTTGCTTTGCAAGTTCTTGAACTTCAGCATCTGTGATTGAGAATTTGTTTGAAAGTGACGAATCTACGTCAACAATTTCAACTTGCTTACCATGTGATTCATCCGCTGAGTAAATCATTTGGATTGCTTTTGAACCAATGTTACGGCGAACTACCGCTGGTTTACCGTTAGCAAGCGTTGGTTTATGAACATAAAATTCATCTGGGTTTACAGCACCCTGTACAACCATTTCACCAAGACCATAGCTTGAAGTTACAAATACAACATCTTCAAAGCCAGATTCAGTATCAATACTGAACATAACACCTGAAGCTGCTTTATCTGAACGAACCATGCGTTGGATACCAGCTGAAAGTGCAACACCACGGTGATCATAACCTTGGTGAACACGGTAAGAAATAGCGCGGTCATTAAATAGTGAGGCAAACACGTGTTTGATTGCAGTCATTACTGCATCAATACCACGTACGTTTAAAAACGTTTCTTGTTGTCCTGCGAATGAAGCGTCTGGCATGTCTTCTGCTGTAGCAGATGAGCGAACTGCAAATGAAACATCTTGTGATGCGTCGCCGTGTAGTTGGCTATATGCGTCGCGGATGGCTTGGTCTAGGTTAGGTTGGAATGGTGTATCGATAATCCATTGGCGGATTTCGGCACCGACTTTAGCGAGTGTATTTACATCATCCACATCCAATGTGTCTAAAATATCGTGGATTTTTGAGTTTAATCCAGATTGCTCTAGAAACTCATTGAATGCATCAGCGGTTGTAGCGAAACCACCTGGCACTTGAACACCAGCGTTAGCTAGGTTTGAGATCATTTCACCAAGTGAAGCGTTTTTACCGCCAACACGAGGAACATCTTGCATACCAAGCTCTTGATACCAGAGAACGTATTCTTGCACGGATCTTTCTCCATAAACAAATTGTAGTACTAACTGTGAGAGTTAAGAAAGAAAACCTTCTAAAAAGGTCGTAGTCATTCTACACTGGCAACAGACCTCACGTAAACCGTGAAGCCCCTATTTTGCAGATAAAGGTAATAAAAAGGTTAAATATGAGAACTGCATTTTATATTTCTGATGGAACAGCAATCACCTCTGAAGTCTTTGGTCATGCGACCTTATCTATGTTTCCTGTTGAGTTTAATCACAAAACAATTCCTTTTGTTGAAACAGAAAAAAAAGCAATTGAAGTTAAGAACTTAATTAATTCAACAGCGCAACGTGATGGAGAACAGCCACTCGTGTTCTTCACTTTTGTAAACCACGAGCTAAGTGAAATTATTAAATCGTCTTGCGCGGTGTGTTATGACTTTTTATCACAATACAGTGATAAAATTTCTCAAGAGTTAAAAGTTGCGCCAGTACCAAAGGTTCATAGAACGCATTCAATGCACGAGAAAAGTTATGATTTTCGTATTGATGCGGTTAACTATGCGTTGACCAATGATGATGGCGCTAACATTAAAAACTATGCTGAAGCCGACATTATTTTAGTAGGTGTTAGCAGAAGCGGTAAAACACCAACTAGTTTATACCTAGCATTACAATATGGTATCAAAGCGGCGAATTACCCGCTGACAGAAGATGATTTAGAAAGAGGCACCCTGCCTGAGTGTTTAAAAGCTTACAAACATAAACTTTTTGGTTTAACGATTGACCCTGTTCGCCTTGCCGATATTCGCCAGCGTCGTATGGCTAATTCAAAATATGCGTCTTTAAAACAGTGCCGTATCGAAGTGCGTGAAGTAGAAATGCTTTATAAAAAACAGAAGATTCAATTTTTAAATTCGACTCATCATTCAGTAGAAGAAATTTCTGCAAAGATTATATCTGATACTGGTCTTGAAAGACGTAAGTACTAACTTATTTTAGTATCGGACATTAAAGAAGGCTGCAATATGCAGCCTTTTTTGGATAACTTAGTGTTACTTACGTGCGTCTTTTAATAAATCAGCAACTAAGAAACCTAGTTCTAAAACTTGATCTGCATTTAGGCGTGGGTCGCACTGAGTGCGGTAGCGCTGTGCTAAATCTTCATCAGATAAGCCATATGCACCACCAGTACATTCAGTCACGTGCTGGCCAGTCATTTCAAGGTGAACACCACCTGGGTATGAACCTTCAGCTTTGTGTACTGCGAAGAACTGGCTAATTTCACGAAGAATATTATTAAAGCTACGTGTTTTATAACCTGAGCTCGCTTTCTCAGTATTACCATGCATTGGATCTGAGCTCCAAATAACTTTACGGCCTTCTTGTTGTACTTTACGTACTAGTGCCGGTAGTTTCTCTGGCAGTACATCAGCACCCATTCGCGTAATTAACGTTAAGCGACCTGGAATGTTATCTGGGTTAACTGCATCGATAAGTTTGATTAGCTCATCTGGGTCCATACCTGGCCCAACTTTCACACCAATTGGATTTTTAATACCTTTAAAGAATTCGATGTGTGCATGATCAAGTTGACGTGTACGTTCACCAATCCAAACAAAGTGTGCAGAACAATCGTACCAGTCACCTGATAAGTGGTCGCGGCGTGTTAGTGCTTCTTCGTAGCCTAATAATAATGCTTCGTGTGATGTAAATAAGTCTGTTTCTTTTAAGCTTGGTGCAACAGTTGAGTCGATACCGCACACTTCCATAAATTCAAGCGCATCTTGAATTCTGTCAGCTAGCTGTTGGTATTTCTCTTTAAGCGGATTTGCTGCAACAAAACCCATGTTCCAGCGGTTTACTTGATGTAAATCGGCTAAACCACCTTGCGCGAATGCGCGTAATAAATTTAGCGTTGCTGCACTGTGATGATATGCTGTCATCAAACGCTGTGGGTCGGGTACACGTGCTTGCTCAGTGAACTCGAAGTTATTGATGATATCACCACGGTACGAAGGCAGAGATACACCATCGATCGTTTCGTAATCTGATGAGCGAGGCTTAGCGTACTGACCTGCCATACGCGCAATTTTAACTACAGGGCATTTACCACCATAAGTTAAAACAACGGCCATTTGTAAAAGTGTTTTAAATGTATCGCGGATATTTGCTGCATTAAAGTCACTGAATGACTCTGCGCAATCACCACCCTGTAATAAGAAGGCTCTGCCTTCACATACAGCTTCTAGTTGTTTGTATAAGCTACGCGTCTCTTCGGCAAATACCAGAGGTGGTGCGCTTTTTAATTGCCCTTCAACTGATTTAAGGGCTTCTTGATCTGGGTACTCTGGCTGCTGAAGTATCGGCAGTTTTCTCCAGCTGTCTGGGTTCCACGATTGCATGTTGTTTCCTCATTCCTAACATAGACCATTTACGAAAACTAACTTATTGCACGTACTAAGTTCAAGGACAATATTCAGCTATTTACGATTATTTCGTTATTTGATAAACAGATTCGATATTAACTAGCAGATACTTAGCATCTTTCCATTTTGAAACAGTGAGTTATAGAGCTTTTTTTGTTTTAACAATTAACCCAAAGGCCAAGAACACATCTTACCTAGATTAAGGCCTAGTGTAACCTCTGCTTTACACACTTATATTGAACAATTTATATCTAACATTGATCAAGTTGAAAACCTGTACTAAGTAGCATAATAAAGAACACATCATACTTAAATTAATTAATATGTAAGGTCAGCATCGAAAATAAATTTATCTATTAATTTTCAGAGGATAAGATTAAAATTGAATAAACGTTAAGTAAGATGTGTTCCTATGAGTACAAAGTTAGAGATACGCAGTCAGTTTGATTTAGTCAGTGAATTGACTCATTTGTTTTGTGAAGAATTAAAAGAAGTGGGTTTTGATAAGGCTTCATATTATCAACTGCCAGATATCGATGTAAACGACGAAAAGAAAGTTCCTTCTTCAATTAGTGTACATAAAATTGAAGGCGATGATGCTCATAAATTAATTCTAAATTCCTTTGGTGATTTTTATAAAAAGTCAGGATTAAGTAGTCGAGTATTAAAAAGGCATCCAGGCTTATTAGTTTTAAAAGATGTCGATAAGCAACATTTCATTGCAAGGATAAATCAATTAAATAAAGCCAAAGCTGATTTTAAAAATAGTGTTATAGCTATCGATAATAATGATGCGAGGTTTGAAGCTGTTCACAATGCTGTTCCAAATCTCATTACCCTTGCAGCATATCGTAAGATCCATTTTGAAACTGAATCGCCCTACTCTGTTCGTTTTACTTGGATGCACAAACACGCAACTAAAACGCTAACAAAAAAAATGGCCTTAGCAATGTTGGATAAATCGGCTAGTTATTCTAACCCAAGAATGATCGACCAACACGCTTGGCAAGCGCTAGTTGCACAAGAGCAAAGTCGAGTTGCAAGTTTAGGTGATAAAGAAAAATTGCGAATTCGTAGACCAACAAGAGTTAGCCCACAAGTTAATGTAAGATATACAGCTAAAAATCGATATCATGTTAGTGCTGCTTTACCTTTTATTTTGATAAACCCAGAACCAGATGTAAAACTTGGTACATTAACTGATTATCAAAAACCTGAAAGCCACCCTCGAAAAAGAGAATATGATTTCTTAGTTGATAGACTTTACTTAGAACAAGTGACAGATTGATTATGTTAAAAAGGCCACATATGTGGCCTTTTGTATATAGTAAGTAAGTATAAAAGAAATTAGTCTTCGACTATTTCTTCAATTTTATCTTCATCGATTAATACCGCATTCTCAACAATGCGTTTCCCACCTTGAATTTCGATTCGTTTATTATGCTTATTAAGCGTAAGAATCTCATCACAAAATTGATCAGATGGATGCATTTCATATGTGTAATCAATAATATTACCCGTTTTGTCATCTTTGACATTGGTAATGTTATATTCAGAGATTGCACCTTTCTCAATTAAGTCTTTCATTGTCGTAGTCATATCACGACGCAAAGCTTTTAATTTATTCTCGGTAATTTCGTCTGTTGAATAAATAGAGCCATATTTTTCCATAATCGATAATAGTCGGAAATGGTAGGTCTTACCCGGTGCCGCATAACGCCATAAATGATATAAACGAAGCATCATCCAACGAGATAAACCACGTTTTAATTCTTGAGCACTATTAAAGTAGTAACCTTTGTATTCAAGGTTATCGATCATGTTATGAACGAAGGCATTCAAACAAGCCACACATTTTACGTTACCACCTTGACCTTTTTTTCCACTAAAATGAAGTGACGATAAAAAGTTCATGTTCGATTCGTAAAATGAGTCATCAATATCAGAGTTACGCGTATCTGTTGCTGAATATTTGAAAGAAAGTTTAGAACCTTGTAATGCTTCTAATGATTCTTTGATTTGCGGATAAGGCATTGACTGGCCAACCGCTTTCAGTTCTTGCGCTAATTCATTCATTGAAAAAACAACTGCGTATTGAATGCCAGACTTAAAATTGATTTTTACAATTTTACCTTTAGAGGCTAAACGAATTAAGGCACGTTCGACTTTTTCTTCTCGATCAGATGGCCAAACAAGATATTCAACATCTTCACCATCTTTTCTTGTGCTTACTACCGCAGGTGTAATTTTGATTTCGCCATCATAAAGAATGCCGTCTACTTTTTCAGAGATTCTTCTTGTGACGATGGTTTTCTTTGGTGCTTCTTCAACCGGAAGCTTCTTATGACCAGAACGGACAAAACGTCCCCATAAATCATAATGATTAAATGTATTTGAGTAAGCTCTCAAACCATGTGCAGCATTTTCAATTGAAACACGCACATCTTTGTTGTCTGTAAATAGTGCAAGACTTTCATTATCTATTGCACTTTCCACCCCGTGGATCTGCCCGCGTAATGTATCGGGTAAGTTATCTACCGAGATGTTGACCTTTCGGCTCATTGTTCTTATTTCCAATTTTTCTTCGACAGTTAATAACAACACATAAAACTTCAAAAGTTAAATGTTTAAGTTAGTATAAACTTGATCCGATCATAATTTATTTCTTCGGATCAGTTTTATACTAACTGTTTCGTAATTGCTGATTTTCAGATCAGATTTTTACTAAGTTATAGTTGATAGGTCGCAATTTTACTAACTCAGTTCAATTTATGTCCTGTTAATCACCTTTTTAAAGCAAATTAACACGACAAAAATTGCTTTTTTAAAACAGCATGTGGATAAACAGCTCTTTAGTTAGCATAGATCTGATCTGTACCAACTATAGATCAGATCCATACCAACTTATTGAGCATTTTAGTTATCCTCTCAGTGTATAACTTTATAATTTAGTTAGTAAAAGTTTGATCTACACAAGCATTTTTGTGTGTAAAGCAGTGACTAAGCTGTGCATAAGTCGAAAGCTCATTTTTTGCTTAGTAATATGCTGATCTGCGAGTCATTAAAGATCTGATCTTTACCAAGTAAAAACACGATCTTGCTTTTTAGTAAATATTCAATAAAATCAGTAATATATTTCACTATTTTAGCATCTTACCCTTATATACCTATATACTTAACCGATATTAAACTTACTTATTTATACTTAGCATCAGTAAAGTTACAAAATTTTATTAAATGTCTTATAAATAAAAGGTATGTCGTCTTAAATACTTGTTTACAGCAATTTGAATGGACATTATACTTAAAGCATAACTTTGAGGAAGAAAGTATGTCTATCAATAATAATGCGCTAGCCACTTACAGGTTACTAAAAGCGACAGCAGAAGTTGCTGAAAAATCGCTAGAAGGACGTATTCAACATTATCGTGCCCATTTAAAGTCTGAAGAAAAAGAACTTCGTACTTACACGCAAAAAGCAGCCGCTGACTTATTAGGCTGTAATAATCGCACCTTGAAACGACGTCATGATAATGGTGACTTTGATGAACTAAATATCAAACGTGGTGCTAATGGTCACTACGCATATACCTTAGTAAATATTTTTGCTATGGCTGATATCATGGATATAAAGCCAGATCACCGTACAGTTGATGATAAATTACAAGTTATCGTTATTAACTCATTAAAAGGTGGTTGTGGTAAAACAACCAGCATGGTGAACATAGCCGCTGCACTTGCTACTACCAACATTAAACGATACAGAATTGGTATCATTGACCTTGATCCACAAGGTTCTTCATCAAGCTTTTTCCCACCAAGTGAGCCAGACCCAATTACTGTGGGCGATTTAATGCGTGACTGTATTGAACTCGATGAAAACGAAACCTGGGATGAATTAGTATCAAACTCTTTCTTACCTACCCATATACCTAATATTCGTATTTTGCCTTCTGGTATGGATGACTTTTATTTTGAGCATGAAACAGCAACTTTATTAAAAGATAGCTCTAGTTATGATAAAACTCGTCACTATCATAAATTGCTCGAAAAAGTTATTGAACCGGTAAAAGATCAATTTGATATTATTCTAATTGATACAGCGCCTTCTCTTAACTTTATGTTTTATAATGCATTAATGGCTTCTACCTCGATGCTTATTCCAGTTCATCCTGAAGCTGTAGACTTTGATGCAAACAATAAATACTTAAAACGATTAGGCGAGATTTACCATACAGTTGCTGCGCTTGGCCACCAAGGTTGGGATTTCATGCAATTCTTAGTGACTAATTATGTTAAGGGTAACCATTCACAGCGCGATATCGTTAAAGATGTTCGTAGTGCATTTGGTCGTCAAGTAATGAGTTACCCAATCAATCATAGTTCAGCAATTACCGCCAGCTCATCTTCTTTTAATACTATTTTTGATCAAAAAACGTCAGACAGCTTAGCTAGTCGTGAGTCACTGCTTCGTGCGCAAGAAAATATCAAAGATGTGGTTGATGAACTAGAAATGTTGATCCGATCTAATTGGCAGTCAACTCAATCAACGCTAAATTCAGCTAAGTAAGGTAATTAATAAAAATGGCTAAAAAACGTAAAAATGATACCAGCTTAGACCCTTTTTCAACGTCTATCGAAAGCAGTAGTTTAGATGCTTTGCTAGAACAGGCTTCTGCTGGTGATGTTATCAGTATGCCTGCTCCAAGTGATCCTACTCGTCAAATTACTTTGGTGTGTAAGGTTATCCCAAGTTCAGAAATTGAAGCTAAAACAAAAGTTTATGGTAAAAACCGCCGTGTGCAATCATTATTAAATGAAAAGTCAGTTGCCGATATCCTACCTGCAATTGCCGAAGACGGTCGTAATCAGCACCCTGCCCTATGTTGGGATAAAGGTGACGAAATGCTTGTATTAGCAGGCTCTCGTCGTCGTAAAGCATGTATTTTAAGCAATTCTGATTACTTAGTTTTAAGCTCGGAAGACTTTACAGATCAAGATGCTAAAATACTTGCTGTATCATCTGATCAATACATTGCCCCGAGCCTATGGGAGCTTGGTCAAGCGTATCAACAAACCCGTGATGAGCTTATTGCTGAAGGTAAAAAAGGCTCTTATCGTGAGATTGCGGCAATTGAGGGGGTATCACACACAGCTATTGCTGATGCTATCAAAGCGTATGAGAACCTACCTTCAGAGGTTTTAAGCCTTTACCCAACAGCAAATCATGTTGGCCGTGAAGTAGCTAAAAAGCTTATTAGTGCCAAAGAACGAGATGAGCAGTTGTTTACCAAGCTTGTAAATGACGTTAGTAGTGATAGCGAATTAGCGCAAATCAGCAGCGATGATAAACGTGCTCTTGCAATTACCAAGCTATTAACTGCTGAACCAGCAGCGCCTAGCCGTCGTGAAGCACTTATCGACAGTGAGTTTGTTAGTGTACAGCGTAATATTAAAAGCGGTGATTTATCTGTCAAAATCGATAATAAAGTGATGACAGACAAACGCTTAGAGCAGCTAACTAAATTGTTAAATAGCTTTAATTAGTTAGTAAAATAATGATCTCTCACGCTTTTACAGTTAGTAAAAGCGTGATCTCCCCTCCCCTTTCGTTAGTAAAATAGTGATCTTAGGTTGGCTAATTTGGTCATTCTTACACTCTCAGATCAGTTTTTTACCAACTAATCGCCCCTTTACAGTTCTGTTACCCTGTAAATTTGTTTGCTTAGTAAAAAATCGATCTGTAAAGCCCCTTCCTTGTTATTAACCTGTTTATATCTTGTGCGATTGTTGTTTGTTAAATGCTCAGTATGTCACTTTTCAACTTTGATTTTATTTTAAAGCACTTTTTTACTAACTAATCAGCTCCAACCAGTCCAATATTGCCCAATAGTGCTTTAGCTCTGGGCCGATAGATCATATACTGGCAGAATTATTTTTTGTTTTTACTGTCAAAAGCGTTATGTCTGCTAACTTATCCAAAAATGACTTATTAGCTATCTTTGAAGAAATCAAACAAGAGCAAGAAACTCAGTTTCCTCTGTCTGAGCGCTTCATTAAACAGCTGTTTAAGCCACATGTGTTAAGTAAAGCAAAAGAGTATCACCAGAACGGCCAAATCAATTGGTTAGAACATAACAGTGATTTTAGTGTTATTGATGCATCTATGTTTGGTAACGAAGGAAATACCTTCACTCAGCATATTGAGATCAGCAAATTACCAAGTGGCTTTTCGGTCGATTCGCATTGTACTTGTGGCTCTAAAACCAAATGCCGTCATATTGCGGCTGTGCTCCTAAAGCTGAAAATTGAACATTCAGGTGACTATGGCGAAGATTACATCATTAATGATTGGTTTAGTGAGCTAAAAACGCTTAAGCAAGTTGCTAGTGACAATGCCAAACAGGTTCTATTATTCGTCCTTGATGTAGAGAAGTCTGTAGTAACCCTTACCCCTAAAATTGCTAATTACGATCCTGAGCATAACTATACACTTGGTCGTAACCTAACCGAGCAGCAGTTAAATAGTTTTGTAACTCCCACTGATTTATTAGAATCGGATTTTCGTTTATATAGCTGGATCCGTTCTCAAAATGCCCTTGGTAAATTAGAGCTAAAAGGCCAATGGGGTTTTGCAGCACTGCAGCAATTAATTGCTACTCAGCGTTTGTTTTTAGGTCGCTCTCGCCAAGCAATTAAAGCTGATAGCATGCAAGCACTAGAGTTTGATTGGAAACAAAACAAAGACTTAACGTCATTGAGCATGACGCTTGCTGGTCAAGATAATTGGTTATTGTTAAAAACAACCCCCCCTACTTACCTTGACCCTGAAAAGCTAAAAGTGGGCCGAATTCGTACTCCGTTAACGGCTGATGAAATAGCGTTACTAGCCAATATGCCTGCTATTCACACAGAGAACTTTGATCGCGTTTATCAACAGCTCAATGATAATTTTGGTGAAGGTGTGATCCCTCATGCATTTAAGGAAAGCAAAAAAAGCCTAGCTCGAACTGTATTCCCTGTCATCAGTATTAATAATGACGAGGGCACAATCCGCTTAGGATTGCAGTTTAATTATCAAAACTCTTTGTATGATTTAAGCCAGGCGCCAGCTGATATATTAAACCAGTCATTAGAAAACACCGTTGTAAATGAATTAACTAACCTTGGCTTTGAATTATGTAAAGGGGCTTTACAAACAGATTTTATCTTTAATAAACAATCAGTTATTCATGAGCACTGGTTAAAGTTTGAAATAATTCCAAACTTATTAAAACGCGGTTGGAAAATTAATGATGAGTTAGACGTAGGCAAAGTTCTAAAACAACTTTCACTGCAAGTTGAGCGAGGTAAAGGTCATCAGATAGTTAGTAAAATCGTGATCTCTGGTGTCAAAACTCAACAGTTGTTTGTCACTGATAACAATACCTATCAATCGCTTAATCGACAAAGTGAGCGCTTTTATTACTTTACTGTAGGAAAACGCTTTGCTGTGGTTGAAAAGGCCGCGATGATGCAGCTTAATGATTATCGTGAACGTTTTGAGCATATTAAAACCCGTGACGAAATCTTAATGCCTTTGTCGTTTTTGCCTAAGCTTATCGAGCAAAAAGCAATTAAGGTTAATATTGTTGACGATGCACTCGATGCTTATTTATCTGAACTGAATAGCTCACAACAGCTTATTAAAAAGTCCGATATTCAAGGCTTAAACTCTGGTGTGCAATTACGAGAGTATCAACAACACGGTATTGATTGGCTCAACTTTCTAAAACGTCACCAGCTTGGTGGTATTTTGGCTGATGACATGGGGCTAGGTAAAACCCTACAAGTTATTGCCTTTTTAGCTAATGCCAAGCAATCACCACAAGCAGGCCCCACGTTAATTGTTTGCCCAACCAGCTTGGTTGGTAACTGGCAAAGTGAAATTAATAAATTTGCCAGCAACTTAAAAATTACGACTGTCTTTGGTGCTGCGCGCAGCGACCAATTACAACAGTTGTCGCAAGCAGATTGTATCTTAACAACTTACCCACTATTAAAGCGGGACATTGCCTTTTATTCGCCGCTGTATTTTGAAAACATCATTCTTGATGAAGCGCAATATATCAAAAACGATGCCGCGCAGGTTTCGCGGTTAGTTAAGCGCCTTAATGCTGACTTTAAGCTCTGCTTAAGCGGCACGCCTATTGAAAATAACTTATTTGAGCTTAAATCTTTGCTCGACTTTGCAATGCCTTCTTTACTTGGTTCGCAAACACACTTCAAAAGCTATTTTCAAACGCCTATTGAGCGTGATAACGACGTTGCCCGTGCAGATGAACTTAAATCGTTGATCATGCCATTTATTTTGCGACGTACTAAAGCACAAGTAACGCAGGAACTACCAGAGAAAACTGAGCTAGTTAAAGAGTTTGAATTTGAAAGCAAACAAAAGGAAATTTACTCAGGTATCACTGAATCTTTAGAACAGAAATTAGTTGACCTATTTGCGCAGCAAGGTGTGCAAAAAAGTAAGCTTGCCTTTTTAGATGCATTATTAAAGCTAAGACAAATCTGCTGTCATCCAAAATTGATCGATCCTAGTTCACAGGCTGGCAGTGCTAAGCTTGAGTGGTTATCAAAGCATTTGCCTATTATGCTTAGCGAAGGACGTAAGGTGATTATATTTAGTCAATTCACCATGGCACTTGATGTGATAGCTGAGCGATTAAATGAACTTGGCATCCGCTTTAGTATGCTTACAGGGCAAACGCGACATCGCGACCGTGTAATTGAAGAGTTTACTCAAGGTGATACATCCGTATTCTTAATCAGCCTTAAAGCCGGCGGCACCGGATTAAACCTAACTCAAGCCGATACAGTGATTCATTTTGATCCTTGGTGGAACCCTGCCGTTGAAAAACAGGCGACAGATCGTGCCTATCGTATTGGCCAAACTAACCCTGTGTTTGTTTATAAATTGATTATGGCTAACTCAATCGAACAAAAAGTATTTAAAATGCAGCAGCATAAACAAGCCCTTGTTGATGCATTATTTACCGAGAAATCAATGAGTTTTACTCAGTTTGATGAAGAGCAAATGCTTGCACTGATAAAAAATTAAATTTTTTTAAAGTTTTTTTGAACTAATCAAATTTTGGGGCGTCTATTATTATGCTTGTTGTTAAATTGCAGTTTACATAAGCATTATGTTGATTTCCCATTTGGTTACTAAATTTTAGTAATGTTAGAGCCAGCTCACCTTGAGCTGGCTTTTTTTATGCCTAAACCCCCTACTCTGCTGAGCACTAATTCGTTATGATGATGTGTCTTTAAGTTATTGAGTTTTCATTATGATTACAGAGCTAATTGCACAGATTAATTGGCAAAGTGGTGTGCTTGGTGCTGCTGTAGGTGCTGTTGCAAGTGGTGTTATTTTTGCCCTACAAAATAGTCGCTTAAAAAATCAGTTAACCGAACTTCAAAATAGCCAGCAAATCTTGCAAAATCATTTAGAACAAAAGCAGCTGCAACTTGAACAAAGCCAGCTTACACTTTCGCAGTTACAGCAAGATTACGCAGAACAACGTGATGAGTCTCAACACTTTAAAACCCGCTTTGTAGAACAAGAAAAACAAGCACAACAATATAGTCAGTTTTGGCGCAAGGTCGAAGCTGAGCTTGCTGATACAAAAGCTGCACTTAATCAGCGCGATGTTGATTTAAGTACCTTACGAAGCACAGTTGAGCAAAAAGAACTGCATTTTAAAGAGCAGCTTAGCCATATCAAAGAAAGCAAAGAGCAACTCAAAAAAGAGTTTGAAAATCTCGCTAATCAAATCCTTGAAGAAAAATCGCAACGTTTTAAAACCTTAAATCAAGAAAGTATTGAGCAACTATTAAAACCTGTTCAGGGGGAGCTAAAAGGCTTTCGCGATAAGATGGAATTGATCCACGTCGAAGATCTAAAGCAGCGTGCAGCACTAAAAACTGAGTTATTGCATTTGCAAGCTAAAAGCCAAGCCATCACCGAACAAGCTGATAGGCTGAGCACTGCATTACAAGGGCAAAAGAAAACCCAAGGTAATTGGGGTGAGTTAATGCTTGAGAATGTACTAGACAGCGCTGGGCTGCGTGCTGGAGTAGATTATCAGCGAGAAGTATCGTTTAACACCGAAGATGGCCGTTTACGACCAGATGTTGTGGTGTATTTGCCTCAGCAACGTCATTTAGTTATCGATGCTAAAACCTCTTTAAACGCGTATACACGCTATGTCAATGCCGATACAGAGCTTGAGGCGCAGCAAGCGCTAAAAGAGCATGTTATGGCGGTGCAATCACGTATAAACGAGTTAGCAAGCAAAGCCTACGGCAGACTACCCGGTATTAACTCACCAGAAGTGGTGATCATGTTTGTACCAATAGAGTCGGCTTTTGTTGAAGCACTTAAGTACCAGAGTGATATTTATCAGCAAGCAATCGAAAAAAACATTTTAGTTGCTACGCCAACGACCTTATTGACTAGCTTGAATATCGTAAAACAACTGTGGCGTTTTGAAGAGCAAACTAAATACTCAAAAGAGCTTGCCGCTCGTGCAGAGCGTTTTTACAACAAACTCAATGGTTTCTTAACCAGTATGGAAGGGGTTGGTAAGCAATTAGACCGCGCCAAAGAAAGCTATGATAAAGCGTTTTCTCAGTTGTATCGTGGTAAAGGAAACTTGATTAAGCAGGCCTCTGAGTTCAAAGAGTTGGGGGTTTCTGTTCAAAAAGAGTTACCCGCGGAAACTGTTGAAAAAGCCCAATTAGAGTTAGATTAATATGCAGGTTTTAAAGCGTATCGGGTTTGTTATTCTCGCATCTGTATGTTTTGCAAGTAGTGTCAAAGCTGCAAATTATGATTACGACAGCCAACTTAATAAAGCGTTGCACGCTAAGAAACTTGTTGCGATTGGTGATGTTCATGGCAGCGAGCATGTTGTTACTAGGCTTATTAAATACTTAGATGAGCCTAATAACTGGCAGCAGCTTGATGATCTTGTCGTTGAATTTGGCAATGCGCGGTATCAAGATTTAGCTGATCAATATTTGTTAAGCAAACAGAATATAAGCATTGATGACGTAAGGCACATTTGGCGCGACACCTTGTATTTTATGGCATGGCAATATGATGTTTATGAGCAATTAGTTTTAAAGTTAAAACAGCTTAATAGTACCCGTTTACATAAAGTTCGTCTTGTCCTTGCTGAGCCTGCAATGAACTGGCAAACCCTCTCTAAAGAGGATTGGCAAAAGCTAGAGCGTAGCCGTGAAACTGGCTATTTAGAGGCAATAAATCAGCATGTTGTCGCTAAGCAGCGCCGTGCAATCTTACTTTTTGGTGCATTTCACACCTTTAAGCAGCCAGTGGTTATAAGTACTCAAGCTTCGCCTTTTAATTCAGTTATTACATTACTTGAACAGCAAAAACCAGGTACCACATACACTGTTTGGCCAGCGATGAAAAACGATGGTATTGCATCATCATACCCTGCGGATAGCTTGATCCCTTTATCGGCTTATAGTTCGTTGAATAAGCCGTTAGCGTCAATGTCTAAGCGCTTTGCTACAAGCAATAGTGTTAACCTTGCGGATGTTGCGGACGCTTATTATGTGCTAAAAAACACAGATAGAAATGCGCCATTAAGTGATGCGGTTTTAAATGATCTGGCATGGCATAAAGAATTAAAACGCCGTGCTGAAATAGTGTCACCAAGAAGTGCTAAACAAATCCACTCTTGGCTTAAGCAACATCACTAACAAAAAGCCAACGCCATGTTGGCTTTTTTGTTATACCAATTCACTTAATTAAATATTATTGCGGATCGGTATTAATTAATAAGTTCAGCTGACACGATATCGTTAAGCGTTAAAAAGTGGTTAAGTACAGACTCTTCAAGTTCAAATACCTGCGCTATTTTTTCGCCACTTGCTGACATTCCTGTTTGCGCACCTGCAAACTCGATATGTAGGCCTAAACGTTTTAGGGTTTGGGTATCGTAACTATAAATAGCAGCATCACGTTTCTCGGTAATACCTGGCATCATCCCTATGATAGTAACCGCTTGTTCAACATTGATGATATCGAAAAATTGTCGCTCTGCAGTTTGCCATTTAGCTATATAACTAGCGACCTCGGGCGGCTGCTCCATGGGCACGTATAATGGCTGTAATGAGCCGCCATGCCAGCCAATAACGGCTTGTGCTTCAACGAGGACATGTGGACTTGCAGTAACAACATAATTGGCGCAAGACGATGCACAAAGCTCACGCACTACAACATTGAGTTGATATTCATGAACTAAGCCTCCGAAATGGAGACCTGCCATCACATCACCACCTTGGCTATTAATTATTAAGGTGTTGATTTGTTGATCGCTATTTACTAATAATTGTTCAAATTTTTCAACATTTTGCTTTGATGTTTTGCCGTGAAAATAAATAGTGCCCGGCGATACTTCACTAATTTCAGCAACGCTTTGCTGTGTTGTTTTACAACCAACCAGCAGCACGCTCAATAATAATAAAAAATGCATTAACAATGCCTTGAAGTTTTGTTTGTATACAGTGCGCAATTTAATAATATGTCATTAACGAACTGCAAAAATGGCATAGTACGTTTTTTTACTTGAGAAATAAATCCACATAATAGGAACAATTGTATGAATATTGGAATTTACATCTATGATGATGCCGAAGTGCTCGATTTCTCAGGTCCGTTTGAGGTGTTTAGTACGGCTAAGCGCCTAGCGAATAATGATTGGCAAGTGAGTTTAATTGCCGAAAATGATAGGCCTGTTCTTGCCCGCGGCGGTTATAGTGTAAACCCCCATTACAGCTTTGCTGACTGCCCTTTGCTTGATCTGCTTGTTGTGGTTGGGGGTGACCATACACGAGAGCTCGAAAAAGTAGAGGTTATTACTTGGTTAAAACACACAGTCACTAACACCAAGCGTGTTGCGAGTGTTTGTACGGGGGCGTTTTTGCTTGCTAAAACTGGGCTTTTAAGCGGTAAAAATGTCACGACTCATTGGCAAGATCAACCTGAGCTGGCTGCTATGTTTTCTGATCTCAACGTGATTGCAGAAACTCGTTGGGTCACCGACGGTAAGTTGATCAGCTCTGGGGGGATTTCTGCAGGCATTGATATGAGCCTAGCATTAGTCGCTGAGTTTATTAGTTACGAACACGCACTACTAACTGCTAAACAGATGGAATATCAATGGCAGACGTTATAATTGTTCAGCAATATAGTCGGTTATAAACTGTTTTAGACAGGCAGCCTTTTTACTCAGTAAACGTGCGCTTGGCCAGATAGCATAAATGTCGCGGTTTTCCCCTCGCCAGTGTGGCAGTACTTGAACTAACTGTTGAGATTTTAATTCATCTATAACCTCAAACCGAGGTAATAAAGCGATACCTTGCTCATCACAAACTAAGTATTTTACAAATCCGGTATCGTTAAACGTAGTAGCAAATCGGCACATGTGAGTATAAGTTGCATTCGTTTGTGTATTGGTTAGCTGCCATTTATTTCTCAACGTGGTACCAATTAACCTATGCTGTTTTAAATCAGTTGGCTCTTCTATGGCAGGTGCCGAATCAAGGTATGCTTTTGTGCTTACAAATAAGGTATCAACACGGCCTAACTTTTTTTGATGGAGCATAGAATCAGCCTGCGGCCCGACTCTTATTGCTATATCAGCTTGGCTTTTACTGAGATCTTCAAGTTGATTATTAAGCAGTAACTCAAGTTGAATATCAGGGTACTGTTTAGTAAATGCGAGCCACATCGGCTTTAAGAAGCCATGACTAATATTCAGAGGTGCTAAAACTTTAAGCTTTCCTGACAACTTTGCTTTTTGATCATTAAGCTGGCGGTGAGTTTGTTCAAATTGCTCAATCAATTCAACATAACTTTGAAAGTATACCTCCCCAGCTTGCGTTAACGTGCATTGCCTTGCTGAGCGAGTTAAAAGTTGCTCGCCTAGGCGTTGCTCAAGTCGTTGTAAGCGTCTCGACACTGTCGCGGTAGGTAACGACAAGCTCTCAGCCGCATTACTTAGGCCGCCCTGTTTTACAATCTGTATGAATAGAGCAATATCGTCAATCATGTTCTCATTTATGCAATCATAGTTTGTTTATCTTGCTATTTTTAGCATTTTTGCAATTAGATATCATGTCTTTTATTAAATCATTTAAGAGCATCTAATTATGAGTGTTAATGATATTTATGTGATAACTTTTGTAGGCATAGCGGCGACTTTGTTCATTGATCTTTATGCTTTTCTGCTGGCTAAAGTGTTTAAGATACCGTCATTAAACTTTTGTTTAGTTGGCCGTTGGGGCTTGGGTTTATTAGATGGAAAGTTTAAGCACCTGAATATAGCAACTAGTCCAGTTAAGCAGTTTGAGTGCGTGTTTGGCTGGTGTTTACACTACTTTATTGGTGTTTTATTTTCGTTTCTATTTATATTACTGGTCGGTCTTGCTTGGCTTGAACAGCCCACCTTAATTGCTGCATGTATATTTGGATTAGCTAGTGTATCTATGCCATTTTTTGTTATGCAGCCCGCTTTAGGGATGGGGATAATGGCTACGAAAACAGCAAACCCACTTCAAGCCCGCTTAAAAAGTACTGTAACTCACCTACTTTTTGGTGTCGGAATATATTTATCAGCTCAATTCATTCAATTTATTTAGGAGTATGTAATGGACGCAAAGCATTGGCATCAACGTTGGGAAAATAACGAAATTGGTTTTCATGAAGGAGACGTTAACCGTTATCTAGATCAGTTTTTTACTAACTTAAATTTGCAGCAAGGCGATACTGTTTTTGTACCACTTTGCGGAAAAACTCACGACATTCATTATTTGCTAGCGCAAGGTATGCGTGTTGTTGGGGCAGAACTTAGTGAGATAGCCATTAAGCAGTTATTTGATGAGTTAAAGCTAGAACCCGAAATTAGCCAACACGGCGAACTATTACGTTACCAAGGCGTAAATCTAACCGTTTGGGTAGGTGATATTTTTGCACTTACCGCGAATGAACTTGGCACTATCAACGCGGTTTATGACCGTGCTGCCTTAGTTGCGCTGCCAAAGCCCATGCGCATTCGCTATACCCAGCATTTACTTGAATTAACCAATAGAGCTAAACAATTAGTGGTGGTCTTTGAGTATCAGCAAAGTGAGTTTTCGGGTCCGCCGTTTAGTGTGGTCGCCGATGAACTACATCAGCACTACGATGCTTTTTATCAACTAACATTACTGTGCAAAGAACCTCTCGAAGGTGGCTTAAAAGGGCAAGTCCCGGCTATGAACGTAGCTTGGCATTTAAGTTAGTACCTACAAACTGGTGGTGTGTAAATTCACACCCTAGTTGTGCATTTTTGTGGCTGGTTATTGTACCTCTGTGCGTGCACTATAGTGATTACTGTATTTAAGGAGCACATTTATGCAAAAGCCACGCGTTTTATTTGTTTCACATGGCGGCGGTCCTATGCCATTACTAGGCGATCCAAGTCATGCCGATATGGTTACTTGTTTACAGTCTATTGCTGCAAAAATTCAAAAGCCGTCAGCTATTTTGATGGTGAGTGCGCACTGGGAAGCGAACCCAATTAGCATCACTTCGAGCGCTGCTCCTGAGCTAATTTATGATTACTATGGTTTTCCAGACCCTGCTTACAGTATTGAGTACCCAAGCCCTGGCGAACCAGCCCTTGCCGAAAAAGTACATCAAGCATTGGCAAAGGCTAATATCGATAGCACATTAAACCCATCTCGTGGCTTTGATCACGGTATGTATGTGCCTTTGAAGATTATGTATCCAGAAGCAGATATACCTTGTGTGCAA
Source organism: Pseudoalteromonas sp. S2721 (assembly GCF_005887425.1). Classification (NCBI taxonomy): domain Bacteria; kingdom Pseudomonadati; phylum Pseudomonadota; class Gammaproteobacteria; order Alteromonadales; family Pseudoalteromonadaceae; genus Pseudoalteromonas; species Pseudoalteromonas sp. S2721. The sequence continues at coordinate 42,942 of NZ_PNCZ01000014.1, read as the reverse complement.
TTGTCGTTACATCCAAGCCTTGAGCCAAACTTACACCTAGCGATAGGTGAGGCTTTACAACAGCTTGATTACGATAATTTATTGATCATTGGTTCTGGCTTTACTTTTCATAATATGCGCGCATTTTTCACCCCTGAAACAGCTGAAATTAAAGCGCAAAATATGGCTTTTGAGCAATGGTTAGTCGATGTCTGTGGCAATACTGAGCTGAGTGAACAGCAGCGACAAGCTAAGTTATTAGAATGGCAAATGGCCCCTGCGGCGCGTTTTAGCCATCCTCGTGAAGAGCACTTATTGCCGTTACATGTTTGCTATGGTGCGGCGATACGCCCTTGTAGTGATATCTACGAACTACGTATTGCCAATAAGCAAGCCAGTATGTTCTTGTGGGACGATTAAGTTTAAGTTCAACCCCCCAGATAACACGATAAAGGCTCAGATTTTATAAGCTTATTTTGGTACGCTAGGTAAGTTAAAACCTAGGAACAACAAAATGAACTTAATAAAAACATCAACCCTTGCGTTTGCTGTGGTTGCGGGTTTAGGTTTGCAGGCATGCTCAACGACAGAGCAAGCGAGCACCCAATCAGCAACAGTGAACGCAACGGCTAATCCGCTCTCGCTTGAACAAATTTATAAAGACAAAGACTTTAAAGCTGAGCGTAGCACCTATTTTACGTGGCTCGATGATGGTACTGGTTATACGGTACTTGAAGAGCGCGAAAGCGATAAAAACAACCAAGACGACAAAGCTGAAGACGATGAGCACGGCGTTAAAGGCAATGATATTGTGTTTTATAACGCCGATGGAACGGGACGTAAGGTACTTGTTAGCTACGAAAAATTAATTCCCAAAGGTGATAAAGAGCCACTCACCGTTGAAAGCTACCAATGGTCTAAAGATGGTAAATGGCTGATGGTTTTTACCAATGGCGAGCAAGTGTGGCGCTCACGTAGCCGTGGTGATTTTTGGCTTTTAAACCTCGAAACTGATTCGCTATATCAGTTAGGTGGCGAAAACATCGAAGCGAAAAAGCTGATGTTTGCTAAGTTCTCACCTGATAGCTCAAAAGTAGCTTACGTGCGTGATAACAATATCTACATGGAAAAAGTGGGTAGCAAGGCTGTGACTGCCTTAACCACTGATGGTAACGACACCATTGTTAATGGTAATTTTGACTGGGTATACGAAGAAGAATTTACTATTCGTGATGGTTTCCGCTGGAGTCCAGACAACAAATCAATTGCCTATTGGCAGCTTGATACCAGTGGCGTGAAATACTTCACCATGATCAATAACACCGATGATCTCTACCCTACCCTTAAAGAGTTTCCGTATCCAAAAGCCGGCGAGATGAACTCAGCGGTTAAAGTGGGTGTGGTTAGTCTTAATGACAAGAAAACCCGTTGGGCTGAACTAGGTGGTGATAATCGCGATCGTTATATTCCACGTATTAGCTGGGCAGGCACTGGTGAATCTTTGATGATCCAAGATCTTAACCGTCCGCAAAGCCACAACAAGGTTTGGTTATTCGACTGGCAAAAACAGCAGCTGACTAAAATTCTTGAAGATAAAGACGATGCCTTTATTGAATGGTTTTATAAAGCAAACTGGTCAAAAGACGGTAAGTTCTTTATTTGGCACAGTGAGCGTGATGGCTGGCGCCATTTGTACCGTGTATCTCGCGATGGTAAAACGATAGTCGATTTAACACCGGGCGAGTACGACATCATAGATATGTTAGCGCTCAACGAAGATAAAAACGTTATGTATTTTACTGCATCACCGGATGATCCTGGCCAGCGATATTTATTCCGTACCTCGCTTGATGGCAGCGCTAAACCGGTGCGCGTAACGCCTGCGTCATTTGATGGTTCAAACAGCTATTACATGTCTAAAGATACCTCTTGGGCAATGCATACCTTCTCTAAATTTGGCACCCCACCAATGAAAGAGATCATCAAAGTAAGCGATCACAGTAATGTGAAAACCTTAGTTGAGAACAAAGCATTAAAAGAGAAATTAGCGACTGAGCAGTTACCGACTCACGAGTTCTTTACGGTTAATGCGCGCGATGGTGTTGAGCTTGATGGCTACATCATGTTCCCAGCGAATATGGATAAAAGCAAAAAATACCCAATTGTTTTCTATGTTTATGGTGAGCCATGGGGCTCAACAGTACAAGACCGCTGGGAAGGTGACAGTTACTTATACAAGTCGTATTTAACTCAGCAAGGCTTTATTGTTGCCTCAGTTGATAACCGCGGCACGCGCGCACCAAAAGGCAGAGATTGGCGTAAGTCTATCTACAAAAAAATAGGCTCTATTACCGTACGAGACCAAGTTGACGCCCTTGACGCAATGGCAAAACGTTGGGATGTCATTGATACCGACCGTGTTGGTGTTTGGGGTCACTCAGGTGGCGGTAGTTCAACGCTTAATTTGTTATTCCGCCACGGTGATAGATATAAAGTGGGTATTGCCTCTGCCCCAGTGCCAGATATTCGCTTGTACGATACTATCTACCAAGAGCGCTATGCAGGTAACCCTAATACTGATCCTGAAAGTTACGACAACACGTCTCCGATCAGCTTTGCAAAAGACCTGCAAGGTAAGTTGCTACTGATCCACGGTACCGGAGATGATAACGTACACTACCAAGGTTCAGAGCGCTTAATTAACGAATTAGTTAAGCACAATAAACAGTTCGAGTTTTTCTCTTACCCGAACCGTTCTCACAGCCTACGAGAAGGTAAAGGCACCACCCTGCACTATCACACTATGATGGCTAACTTCTTCGAAAAGCATTTACTTAACAAGTAAATATGCTCTATAAAAAATACCGCAGCTTAGAGGTTAAGCTGCGGTTTTTTTATGCAAACTGTAAACCCCCGTTACAGAAAATAAGCATTTTAATCAGAATTCTGTTTCTTCTTAGCTAACTCTCTATTATTGTTATGATGTTCTGCAAGTTCATACCAAAATTTATCTAGCCCTTTTTTTGATTCTAAGGAAATATAAAATCGCTTGTTGCACCAACTGACTCGAGGATAGATGTGCTTAAATTGTTCAAGATCAAATTTAGCCCAATTATCAGCATGTCGAATATAAGGAATATCAGTTACCCAAAATCTTAAATCTCCAGAGCTGATTCTGATTATCGAAGAAATGATTTCCCCATACATTGTCCATAGTCTTCGATAACACCGACATATTTCACCTCTAGAATATTTTTGCTTATCTTTACTGTAAGCAACTAAGTACTCAAGATTAAAAATATCTAGAAATATAAACGTATAAGCAGAAAGAATGTCATTTGTTCCTTCAAACCCAGCTCTTAATTTTAATAACTTACGGTAATATTTAGGGTGAAACTCAGACTTCAGTGAACCAAGAAACTGACGAGCAGACTTCCAAGAGCCGTCAGTTTCTTTTGAGTTTTGGACGAAGGAGTCTAAATCAACTTCCACGTCAATAATTAAATCAGACAACTTCTCATTTAATACCCACGACTGCTTATATCGTTCGATAATCATTGTATTCTTTGTTTTTATAGCTTCTACCAGTATGGTTAACTCATATTGCCCTTTTGCCCCAGCAAATTTAGCAAGGCTATCTAAGCCCCATTTTAAGAGTGATTCATACATAATATGGCTCTTATCGTTCCATTTTGAAAATAGGTTTTAGCTCAATAAGCAGTATACAACTATGCACTAAAACGCGAGTTAAAGGGGTTATGTATTTATTACTATTTAAACGTAGCACTTATTAGGGGGAATGAACTTTAAAAAGAGTAATAAGAGTGCATTTATTCGTTTTTAATCATTTTGATATGGCTCAGTAATGACGAAAAACAAAGCTACAAATAGGCGTTAAACCAATTAACTAACTCTGTTTCTAGCTGCTTTTTATGGTTCATTAAAAACTTTATAATTTAAATGATGTTTACTTTTACATTTTTAAGTTAGTAACCGCTCAAGCCATTCAATCACAGCGTTATGTGCTGATGTTTCGAAGCGAGATTTTTCGGGAATGTAGTAACACAGTTTTGATTCAACTTCTTGGTTATTAAACGATGTTAGTAACCCTGCATCTAGGTAAGGTTGTACTAAGGTTTTTGAGCAAAACACTACACCTTTATTGGCGAGCACCTGATTTATACCAAACAGCTCTTGATCGAATGTTTTTACCTTGAAACATGAATCACTTAGGTTATTTACTTTTAGCCACTGCGTTAATGGTGGGGCTGGTAGGGCATTATTTTTCCATTGGCTGGTGTATAAAGTAACCTGTTTATCAAGCCAAGGGGCACTTTGTTGCGCGTTTGCCGCAAACATATCAAAGCGCTCATATTTGATGATATCTGCTTTGTTTACTTCCTCACTATTTCCTAGCCGAACAGGCAAGGTATGCAGTTGCTTATCTAAAGTTTCACTGGTTGATATATCGAGCTGTAAATGTGGTTTTTCGCTATTTAGCTCATCTAAAGCGGGTATTAACCTTAGGGCTGCTAGAGACGATGTTGTGGTGATGCGTACTTGATTATTTGCTTGGCTCAATTGTTCAATTGCCGTAAAAATAAGTTTAAAGCCGCTAGTTGTGTTTTGACTCAGGTACTCGCCTGATGGAGTTAAGGTAATCTTTCTCACTTCGCGATGAAATAAATCTGTATTCAAGCGGCTTTCTAGATTTGCAATGTGGTGCGATACCGCTGTAGGCGTAATCGCAAGCTCAGCGGCGGCTGCTTTAAAGCTACCTAATCGCGCAGCTGATTCAAAGGCTTTTAAAGCTTGTAATGATATATGCATAGTTGAACCCACCTAAATTTATAGATGAGTATAACTTACTTATAGTGAATAATAACTCGTTTGTTAAATAGCCTTCATTTATTGATGATACCAACACATTAACTAATGAGGTATTTACTTATGAGCACTCTATTACACATTGATGCTAGTGTACGTTCGGCTAAAAATGCAAACCCTAACCACGACTCAATCTCTAAAAATATTGCTAAGAAATTTGTAAATCACTTACAGCAAAATAATGCTATAGCTGAGTATATTTATCGTGACGTTGGAATGAATCCACCTTCATTTATTAATCAATCTTGGATTGGTGCTGTGTTTACGCCTGCCAATAAGTTAACGCTAGAGCAAAAAGAAGTACTGGCCGAATCAGATGAATTGATAAATGAGTTGGTTAAGGCTGATACCATCGTGATATCAACGCCTATGTATAACTATGGCATGCCTGCACAATTAAAAGCATGGTTTGATCAAATCGTTAGGATCAATAAAACGTTTGATTTTGACTTGCAGCGGGGAGATTTCCCTTTGCAACCCTTGTTAACTGGTAAACGTTTGCTGGTTATAACCTCAACGGGTGAGTTTGGCTTTGAGGCAGGTGGTATACGCGAGAGTATGAGCCATTTAGTGCCGCACATTAAAACCTTGAGTAAGTATTTAGGTGCTGAGCACATTGATGATATAGCCTGTGAGTATCAAGAATTTAACGACCAAAGACACCAACGCTCGTTGACAAATGCCTATGCTAAAGCAGAGCAATTAGCGCTGAGATACGCCAATTAATAAGCACAACAAAGCCGCAACAAGCGGCTTTATCTGTAATGGGGCTTTACACTTAAAATAGGGTTTGCCGTTATTCAACCGAAATGAATACCTCAACTTCGTCACTGTTTTTATAAAACTCATAGTCAGTTTTATATGCTCGAATGTGCGGGCACTGTTCATTACTAAAGTACTGCCAAACTTGACCCCAAACATCGATAACGGTTTGTGGCATTGCCCCTTTGCAGCTAAAGCGAAGGTAGTTACCTGTGGCGAGTGTCGTTTGTTCTATCTCTGATGACGTGACTTGCAGATCAGTACACGCAAACACATCAAACTCCCCTGTGACATCAGATTCATAATGAGTGTACACGCCATAAACTTGGCTCGATGGGGTTAATTTGGGCGCTATGTCTGTATAAAACTGCTGCCATAAGCCAGCGATTTTGGCACCTTCACCACTCATTTCATTCATATTACAGGTGCGAACTTTGAGGCCAAATAAGATCGTAGGGTTGTCTATATTGATTTTCGTTACTTGCTGATCCATTGCATTTATCCTTGTTAGTTTGTTCCCGGTAAAATACCAGAGCATGTGTACTTTAACCTAACCTTTTTAATTATTTATTTTAAAAAGACTATATTTTGTCAACGGACTTTACAGCTTAAAAAACAGTCATGGCATCCTTATCTGCATCAGGTTAAGATGGGTAAAATAACAACAAAATCAGCGGGTGTTTAATGAATAAAATCAATGCGCTTATCTACTTTTTAGCCTTTAGTAGTGGCTTTTGTATTATGGGAATTGAGCTGTTAGGCGGGCGAATTTTAGCGCCATATTTTGGTAGTAGTGTGCATATATGGGGCAGTATTATCACCGTCTTTATGTTGAGCTTATCTATCGGCTATTTACTTGGCGGCAAGCTCTCTACTCGCAATCCTTCGTTAACTAAATATGGACTCATTTTCTTTGTAGCAAGCATTATGGTGGTGCCAATTGTATTGTTTGCTGAGCCAATTATGACCTTTATTTTCACCCATATTGAAGACAGTCGTTACGGCTCGTTATTGGCATCAACGGCGTTGTTTTTTATTCCTACAACAATACTCGGCATGATCTCACCTTACTCAGTGCGATTATTGGTTACCGATCATGAAAAAAGTGGCCAGGTTGCCGGTGGTTTGTATTTTGTGAGCACCCTAGGAAGCGCCCTTGGCACGATTATTACCTCTTTTTATATGGTGCTAGCGTTTGATGTTAACGACATCATTAAAACCTTTGCAGCGGTATTAGGCGCGCTTGGTTTGCTTGCTATTGCAGTTAGTCAAATAAAAACGAAGGAGCGTACTGTATGTTTAGAGTCTTAATGGTTTGTTTACTCATGACATTACCTTTTAGCAGCTTAGCCGAAGTAATACATAAAGAGCGCTCGCTTTATCGCAATATTTTAGTGGAGAAGACTGGCGATTTACTGTGTTTAAAATTCAACGAAAAAACCCGTAAAAGTACGCAAAGCTGTATGTATGAGAGTAAGCCTAAAAAGCTGGTGTTTAATTACACCAAAATGACGTTCGCAAGCTTACTATTTATTGATAACCCTCAAAATGTACTGATCATAGGTTTAGGGGGAGGTTCACTCTCTAATACCATTCATGAGCTTTACCCGAGTGCTCATATCGAAAATGTCGAAATTGATCCTGCGGTGATAAAAGTTGCCCGCGATTATTTTAACTTTATAGAAACCGATAACGTAACGTCTAAGGTGCAAGATGGGCGTATTTTCATTAAGCGCGCCGCACTTAAAAAACAAAAGTACGATTGGATTATTCTTGATGCCTTTAATGGCGATTATATCCCTGAACATCTACTCACTAAGGAATTTTTTGCAGAAGTAAAAAGTGTTTTAGCTGATGGCGGAATTGTCGCTGCAAATACCTTTTCATCAAGCAAGTTATACCAGCATGAGTCGGCAACTTACTTCGATGTGTTTGGTGACTTTGTGAATGTTGTGACCGATGAAAACTCTAATCGTATTATTTTAGCTGGCTTCGAGACTATGCCTAGCCAGCAACAGTTAACTGAGCGCGCCAACAAGCTAGCAAGTAAGTTAAGCCCTTACGACGTTGATTTGCAGTTACTCAGCGAGCATTTGTTTTATACTAAGGGTAATCAAGATTGGCCAGCGGATACCAAGGTGCTCACTGACCAATATTCACCAGCGAACTTGTTAAATTATCAATGATCAAATACGCCTTAATTGCATTTCTTTTCATTACGAGCTCTGCTGCTAAGGCAGAGCGTCTTTCGAGCCCTCCTTTAGCTGCCAGCCAGCAGCAATTGTCTAAACTACTGAATCAATACAAAGGGCAAGTCGTGTTACTCGATTTCTGGGCGTCTTGGTGCAGCCCGTGTCGACGGTCGTTTCCTTGGTTTATAGCCATGCAGAGCAAGTATCAACAGCAAGGGCTTAAAGTGATTGCTGTAAACATTGATGTTGAGCGTAGTGATGCCGATGCTTTTTTAACTGAGTTTGCAGTGAACTTTAATATTATTTACGACCCAGACGCTGTTATTGGCAAGCAATATCAACTCAAAGGGATGCCGAGCAGCTTTTTAATCGATAAAGAAGGCATAGTACGGTTCCAACACACAGGTTTTGTTGCTGATAAATTAGACCTCTATGAAAGTCATATCAAAGAGTTAATCGCTAAATAGTGTTATCTAGCAGATAACTTTTGCAGTTGTTCGCTTTTATCGAACAAAGCTATCTATTTTATTAATTGCACTAATATTTACTTAGCATGCTAACTACACTAAAATACTTAGCATGCTAAGTAAATGGAGCGCATCATGTCTTCCACTCCCCCTTTTCACGAAACTCTTGATTTAACATTATGCGGCAGTATGGGCCGTGTGCATCGTTTATGTCGCGATGCTGTCACTTTGGCGGTTGAGCCTTTGGGGCTTACTCAATCTCGCTGGACCGCGATGATGCACCTGTTTCATCTAAACCAAGGTTGTACACAACAAGAGTTAGCAAATAGCTTAGGCATTGAAATGCCTTCACTAACTCGTACGATTAAGCAGCTTGAGCAACAAGAGATTATTGCTCGCAAAGCTGACGCTGAAGATAAACGCAGTAAACGTCTGTACTTCACTGAGCAAGGTCTACAATTGTTAGACACATTGCAGGTGATTATTGCCGATGTGAAACAGCATCTTTATGCCGACTTAACCACTGAGCAACTCGATACCATGGCGCATGGTTTAATTCAGATGGAACAGAATGCTCGTCAGTGTATCCGCCATTATTCAGGAGATAAGTAACGTTATGACACCAGATCAAAAATTTGCCCGTTACGTAAAAATCTCTTTAGCGGGTTTTATTGTTTTATTTTTATATTTTGTGATTGCCGATTTGTATATGCCTGTCACACCGCAGGCCCGTGTGTATCATCCGGTTGTACAAGTGACCCCGCAGGTAAGTGGTCGCGTGACTGACGTACTTGTCACCAATAATCAAGCTGTCGAAAAACAGCAAGCTTTGTTTAAGATTAACGACGAGCCTTTTGAGCTTGCCGTGCAACAAGCTGAACTTGCATATGATGATGCAAAACTACAAAACCAACGTTTAGATAGCAGTGTGAAGGCAATAGAAGCACAGCTTGCAGCTGCTCAAGCTAAGCTGCATGAGCAAACATTACTGTTTGAACGCGGTGAGTCGCTATTGAAAAAGCGCTCTATTTCAGAGCAAGAGTACGAAACAATTAATGCGAACTATCAATCAAGCAAAGCGAATGTAGCTGCAATTGAAGCCCAGCTTAGCGAGGCTAAATTAGCGCGCGGTAAAATAGGGGATGACAATTTAGCGCTTCGTCATGCTCAAAACCAGCTTGAACAAGCGAAACTAAACCTGTCGTACACCACAGTGACAGCCGATACCGACGGTAAAACAGCAAACTTACAGGTAACACCGGGTACTTATGCTAATAAGGGCCAACCGTTAATGGCGATAGTTGCTAATAAAGCTGATTTAGTGGCTGATTTTCGTGAAAAGTCTTTAGTTCACGTGCAAATTGGTAGTACTGCAAAAGTCAGCTTTGATGCGCTACCGGGCAAAGTGTTTACAGGCAAAATTATTAGTTTTGAAGCCGGTGTGAGTGATGGTCAGCTTAACGCGAACGGTTTACTCAGTGCGACTGAAAGCAGCAACCGTTGGGTCCGAGATGCACAGCGCCAACGTATCCATATTCAACTAGATGAGCACCAGATGCTGGCTAAATTTCCAAGTGGTGCGCGTGCAACTGTACAACTTCTGCCTGACTCTAACATCGGTAGCTGGTTTGCAAGTATGCAAATTCGCTTCATTAGTGTTCTGCACTTCATTTACTAAGGCTGGGTGAGTTATGTCAGTATTGCAACTCGATGGTAACGGCTTACGCCAAGCGCTACGCATTGCTACGGGCTCAGCACTAGGGTTTACACTGGCAAAATTGATGAACTGGCCTAATGGCATCTTTTTTACTGTTTACCCTATGCTATTGCTCGGCTTAGTGCCTGTGCTTAACATGCATATTATTCGTCAGTTTTATGCAGGCGCGGTGTTCAGTGCGCTGTTCGTATTGGTTGTACAAGGTTTGTTTTCACACCTGCCTGTTGTTATGACAATGATGTGCTTTATCGCATTTGCTTTTTTGTTTTATCAAATGAGCCGTGGCGCTAATTTTTTATTTGGCGCCACAACGGTGGTGAGTTTGTCTATTCAATTGCACTTTTCGACCTACACTGGCAGTGGAGTGAGTATTTATCCGTTGATCATTAGTAACGCTGTTGCCGTTGTGGTCACAGTGGTGTTCTCGATGCTAATGCATGGTTTATTTCCTGATGTAGCACCACGCCAAGGTCGGGTAATGCCAGAAAAAGCAAAAGAAAGTGTGCGTCATGAAGTATTACTTTGCTCAACTGTAGCTACCTTGTCATTCGTTGTTTTTCAGGTCTTTGATTTACAAGATTCAATCTCTGCTCAAGCGGCCTCGGTACTGATATTGTTTTCGTTGTGCTGGAAAGCGGCAGGTATGGCGGCATGGCAACGTGCTATAGGCACCTTAATTGGTTGTAACTTAGCGTTAGTGGCACAGTTATTTTTGTATAACCATACCGATATTTTAATATTTCCTGCGTTAATTCTGTGGATTTTGACCTTTATCTTTAGTCGTTATCACATAATTGGTGGCGGTATTCCGGGTGTTGGTTTTGGTATTATCACCACATTTGGTATTTTGTTTGGCCAGTCATTAGGGCCGGGGCAAGATCTGGTTTACAGCGCGCTGTATCGTTTTTCGTCGGTATCTGTGGCAATACTATTGAGCTTGTGTGCGGTGTATATAATGCATCACCTCTTAAATCGCTTTGAAATGACAAGGCATCACACGTTTGAGTAAAGATTAAAAAAGGGAGTTAATCAGAACTCCCTTTTTTATTGTTATTTGATTCGAAAATGGTCGGTAAAGACTTTAATAAATCATCTTGTTTTTTTACGACACTCTGTACGCAGGTTTTTGAGGCGACATCTGCAACCCAAGCGCCCCATTGTGAACTACCTGGTTCTTCACCTGGAGTTGCCCACCATCTGGCTTTATAAAGAATTTCGTTGTAACAGGTTTCACTACCTTGCGGATACGCGTTACCAGCTTGCCATGAATCTACAGCAAAACTCGACATAGGCAAAGCTGACAGCGTTATCATTGCTGCAGCAACAATGCGTGATTTCTGGCCCATACGCGGCTCCTTCATTAATGGTGAGATTGTATGACTATTATAGACGCGGCAGGATTAACCATCAATTAACTTTGTTAACAAGTTACACTTCTTTACAGTTCTGCTTATTTTTGACACGATCTTCTGATGTTAAAGTTAGAATTTTACATTTTTTCTTAATACTTTTGTTTGTCCTCTTTTCGTTTTAGAGTCCATGCGTTTTCTCTGAGAGCTTTTGCTTGGTTTTGTCGCTCTTCGCGCCTTTTGTACTTGAGTGGCATTAAGGATTAATTCTTTCAAACGATTAAGCGCATCCTCTTTGTTCATCTCTTGCGTGCGATGACTTTGCGACTTAATAACAATAACGCCCTCTTTGGTAATTCGAGAATCATTCAAATTAAGTAAACGTTGTTTGTAAAAGTCAGGTAACTTTGAGCGTTTAATATCAAAGCGAAGGTGAATAGCTGTGGCCACTTTGTTGACATTCTGCCCGCCCGCGCCTTGCGAGCGGATCGCACTAAAGTCGAGTTCCCATTCATCAATTGTGACGGTATTAGAAATAATTAACATCAGGTTCAGTTAGCTATGGTAAAAAAGGTATTGTAACATTTGTAATTGGCTAAACATAATAGCTCGACTATTTGCGCCGGTTGCTAACCATTTTGAAAGAAAGGAGATCACGATGAAAGCACTACTTATTTCTATGAGTCTACTTGCGATGAGTTTTTCTAGCTTCGCAGAAGATATTTCTGAAAATCAGCTACAGCGTTACATTAAAGCCCTTCCTGCAGTCGTTAATTGGTCACAAAGCCAATCTGAGTTAGATACTGTAAACCTTGGTGGTATGCTAGGTAGTTCTGATGGTGTTGATAGTTCGGCAGTGATGTCTGCATTAGGTCACATCAAAGAGCATGAGCTTTATACTGAGTTTGCAGCCCTTACCAAACAATATGGTTTCACACCAGAGCAGTTAGTCACGGTTGGCTCAGAAGTATCAATGGCGTATTTAGAAAATCTTAAAGCGGGTATGTCTGAAGAGAACAAGCAGCGTGTAAACCAAGCAATGAGTGGTTTACAAAGCCTTACAGCATCATCATCTGATGCGGGTACTCGCTCAATGGCTGGTGCTTTAGAAGGTATTAAAGCAAGTACTGCAACAGCAGATGTTAGCGAAAGTAACGTTAACTTAGTTAAGCAGTATATGCCGCAGTTAAAAGAATTGTTCGCAATGTTGCAGTAACTGCAAAACGAAAAGAAAGCGGCTAGGTAGCCGCTTTTTTTATGCTTACTCGAATACCACAGCGTTTTTTAGATGCAGCTTTTGTTCTTCAGTTGGTAAAAATCCAGTTTGTACAAACTCGCTAAGGCTTGGATGACGTTCAAAGTATAAAATATCAAGGGCGAAACGATTCATGCCGTACAAGCCCCGATGGATCATGTTTGCCGAAAATATGAGTAAGTCACCTTTTTTGAGTGCCACACTTTTACCACGAACGAGTGAGTCACTATTTCGAGCGCCCTGCTGTTCTAATCTAACTGTTAACTCTTCATCTGAATCCCAGTTTTTATGACTACCCGGTATTAGTTCTATTCCTGGTTCATCTTCAAAAGCAACGCGGCAATGTAGTACTTCAGGGCCGTTAAGAGCTACTTTTTGCGCATCAAGCTCTAAGTGATACTGCATATCTCGATGCCAATAGTTAGCTTGTTTGGGATTGTATGGGTTAAAGAATAGTTGAGTATTCATAAACTGAGGACCAGCAACAATACCTTTAACCTGTTTCAATAGTGTGTTGGCGCTGACAAACTTAAAAAGAGTAAACTTTTCCTCAGCACTTAAACATGCAGCGCCAGTCAAACCTGAGCTATTAATACCTCTAGATTGATAAAAAGATTGGTTTTCTTGCAACCAATGTTGATGAAATTTATCGATAATTGGCCTTACTTTACTAAGCTCACTCTCTGTGTAAAGCCCCTTTACATGGTAGTAGCCGTTTTCAGCAAAAAAGTTATTTTTCATTTTCTACCTTGCTAAAATTGCACGCATTTTACTATTAAGCTCAGGCAATACTTGTTGCTCAAACCACGGATTTTTCTTTAGCCAGATATTATTGCGAGGGCTTGGGTGAGGAAGTGGCAAGTAATTTGGCCAATATTCACGCCACGATTTTACTAACTCAGTTAAGGGCAGCTGCTTAGTGTGGGGTAAATGATATGCCTGCGCGTATTTACCTAAGATAATGGTGAGCTCAATATTATTTAGTTGCGCTAAGAGCTTTTCACGCCATGCAATCGCGCACTCTTTTCTTGGCGGTAAATCACCTGATTTTCCTTTGCCCGGGTAACAAAAGCCCATCGGCAAGATAGCAAAATTGTGGTCATCGTAAAAATCATCACTCGTAACACCAAGCCAAGAGCGAAGCCTTTGCCCGCTTGCATCATTAAAAGGTTTGCCACTTTCATGCACTTTAATCCCCGGCGCTTGACCGGCAATTAAAATACGAGCCTGTGGATTAAACTGAATAACGGGCCGCGCTCCGAGTGGTAAATGAGGTTCGCAGATCACGCATTTACTAACTTGTTCTAATAATGATTGAGTACTCATGAGTTAGTAAAAATATGATCTATGCTTGTTTTGACCAAACTGCTAACTCGTTACCACTTGGCTCTATGAAATGAAACCGACAGCCTCCAGGAAAATCAAACAAGGGCTTAATAATTGTTCCACCATGTTTTTCTACCTGCGCTTGCGTCTCTTTAATATTATTTGAATAAAGCACCAGTAGAGCGCCGCCATTATTGGTTAAGCTAGCTAATGGGGCTTGATAAAACCCGCCATCAAGCCCCGCAGATTCAGCGCTAAAGGCCGTGTATTCAGGGCCATAGTCGGTAAATTGCCATTTAAAAACCTGATGAAAAAATGCTTTTGTTGCGGCTAAATCTTTAGCAGCAAATTCAACATAATTTAGGCTATGGTGGTTCGACATGGTGAGCTCCTAATTTAAACTACTCTCAAGCGCCATCGCGCAGTGAAGAGCAGTACTATCAAGTAATGGAATCGATGTATCTGCTTGTTGAACTAATAAGGTTATTTCGGTGCAACCAAGAATAATGGCTTCAGCACCTTGCTGAGTTAGATTATCAATAATTGCTAGATACTCAGCTTTAGATTCTTCCTTGATAACGCCTTTACATAGTTCATCATAAATCACACGATGCACTGTTTCACGCCCCTGTGCATCAGGGATTAACACGTCTATGGCGAATTTATCTGCTAGGCGTTGCTTGTAAAAGTCTTGTTCCATAGTGAATTGGGTGCCCAACAAAGCCACTTTTTTAAAGCTATGCTGGATCAGGTTTTCTCCAACTGCATCTGCAATGTGTAATAAAGGAATTGTAACAGCAGCTTGTACTTGCTCAGCTAGTTTATGCATCGTGTTGGTACAAATTAATAAATAATCCGCGCCCGCGGCTTCAACTTGCTTAGCGGCCTTAATGAGTATCTCGGCCATCTGTGGCCAATCTTGTTGCTGTTGAAGCATAGCTATTTCGGCAAAATCGAGGCTAACGAGTACTATCTTGGCACTATGCAGCCCCCCAAGTTTGTTTTTAATGCCTTGATTTAAAAGCTGGTAGTAACTTTGTGTAGACTCCCAACTCATGCCACCGATTAAGCCTATTGTTTTCATTGCAGCTCCCTTTTATTTACTTAACACCATATGATATTGCACAGAACAAAGCTAGCAGATCATTATTTTACTAACAGATCGACTTAGTTGGTTCAGTTTCACTATTTAATACGTGCATGCAAATGATAACTACTATCTTTTCTGTTTGTCGGCGATATAATACGGGGTTTTCTTCTCGTGTTATTTTTTAAGGGATTATCATGCATTCTCAATCATTAGATGCAGTGACTACCAATCGCCCTAAAAATACAGCTAAAAAGCGCTCTGTGAGCCTATCTTATCGTGTTGCTGTGTTTTTGCGTTTCGTTGTAGCCATCATTGGTGGTTACGCCTTTACCAGTGTGCTTATTTCATTACTAGCTGTGTTATTACCACTTAATAAACTCGACAGCGTGCTGTTAACCACGACTCTATCGGTATTTTTTTACTGTTGTGTGTTTATTTGGGTGTTTGCAGTTAAGTCTTTAAAGACTGTTTGGATCACTATTTTACTAACAACTGGTGGGCAATTGCTGGCCCTTTCATTGATTAAGGATTGGTTATGAAAGAGAGCTTTTTCCGCTCAATGACTTGGCTTCATACCTGGGTTGGCTTGCTGGTATGCTGGTTACTGTTCTTAATCTTTTTTGCTGGCACCATCAGCTTTTTTAAAGATGAAATCACTATTTGGGCTAAACCCGAAACACACAATGTGCAGCATCAAGCACAACGGGTTCAGTCTCAAGCCGAGCAAATTAATTATGTGTTTGCGCAATTACAGCAACAGGCACCTAATTCATTATCTTGGCGGATAAACTTACCTGAGCCACGTAACCCTGTTTTAAGCTATGGGTTTGCTGAGCCTAAACAGCCAGGCCAGCGCCGAGCACCTTTCAACTATACACATCTAGATCCTAATACCTTAGAGCAATTACCCGAACCTCGTGAAACTAAGGGGGGTAACTTTTTCTATCGCTTACACTTTGATTTACATTACATAGATGTATTTACTGCACGGATAATTGTTTGTTTAGCCTCATTATTTATGTTGGTAGCGCTTATAACAGGCATCGTGATCCACAAACGTATTTTTAAAGATATGTTTAGCTTTAGAGCAAACAAAGGCAGCCGAAGCTGGCTCGATGCACACAATGTTTCGTCAGTGCTGGCATTACCATTTCATATCATGATCACCTACACGGGTATTATTACACTGATTTTTATGCTGTTCCCCTACCCTGCCGAGACTGTATATGAAAATGGCTTAAGGCAAATGTTTGATGAGGCATTGCCTATTAATAAACGTGCAAAGCCCAGTGAAGAGCAGCGCCCTATGGTGGCAATCAAAGATGTGTTAGATCAGATTTATACTAAGTCACCGAATGCCGACATTAGCTATGTGTTTGTAAGAAATGCCAATACAGCGACCTCACAAATCGTGGTTTATTTGGCAACCGGCAAAGAGGTTGTAGATAACGGACCACGCTACTTATTCAATGGTGTAACGGGCGAGCTTGAAGCGAGTTCTGGCGAAGATTGGAGCGCTTCGGCGCAGTTTTATGACTCAATGACGGCATTACATAGTGGTCGCTTAGCGGAGCCTTTACTGCGTTGGTTATATTTTTTCTGTGGCGTAGCTGGCTGTGCCATGATCGCTACAGGCTGCATTATGTGGGCAAAACGCTTACGCGAGAGGCTCAAAGCAGAGCAAAAACCAAGCTTTGGTTTAAAGCTTGTTGAAAGTCTTAATTTAATAACTTTAATGGGCTTACCGCTAGCAACTTCAGCGTTCTTCATTGCTAATCGTTTATTGCCTTTAGAGTTAGCTGGGCGTGCCGATAAAGAAATACTCGTGTTTTTCTTAACTTGGCTTGCGGTGGCGCTTTCGGCTGTGAGCAGTATAGAAAAACGCCACTGGCGCTATAATGCATGGCTCAATGCAATAGCTTGCTTTCTCGTGCCCGTGGTAAATGCACTGACAACAGATGGTAATTGGATCACGTATTTACTAACTAATCAATGGGCCTTATTCGGTGTTGATAGTGCGTTTATTTGTGCTGGCGTGTTGTTTTTACTACAAAGCAAAAAAATAGCTAGTCACAAAGCTGTTATTAACAAGGCAAAACCAAGTAAAAATAGGGTGTTAAAGGAGCAACAAGGATGATGGAGTTACTGCAATTTAGTCTCTGCTTTTTAGGGTTTAATTGTTTTGCGCTGGCAAAATTCAATCATTTTCGTGATGTATTTAAAAAGAAATTAACCGAAAAACAACGAAATAGCTTTTTAGCCAGTGGCTGGATCAGTATTTTACTAAGTTTGGTACTTTGTGTGCTGTCAGATGCTGGGTACGGCGCATTGCTGTTTTGCGGTTATATGGCTTTAAGTGTACTTATACTCATGATTTTATACAGTTTTACTGTTTCATGGGTGAAGCATGTCAGCGTATTAACTATGTCTGTTTTGCTGTTGAGTGGCTTTTCGGTGATGATTTTTTAGTTTAGTTAGTAAAAAACTGATCTGAGATCAATTTGCAATAATGCTTAATTAAATAATAAAAAAATGGGTAGGCAATGCCTACCCAAGCAGGGGATTAAATTGGGGGATCACATGTTGCTTCAATTTAACGACGCTAAGTTTGCCTAACATCCATTACAGTTGTGTTGCACATTCGTGATAGTTTAAAGACAGTTGTAAAGGCCCTTTACAAGCTCTCATGGTCAACATAAATAAGTTCGTCTGTTTTAAAACCATATTCTTTTGCTGTGTTTATAAAGTCCTGCATTTGCTGTTCTGTAACGTTAGGAGTGCGCGACAAAAACCATAAATACTCTTTGTTATAGCCAGTAATATAAGCGTATTGGTAGTCTTGCTTATCTAATTCAAACACTACATATGAGCTATAGAATGGTCCAAAAAATGAGACTTCTAAGTGACCTATGTCTTGTTGCTCTGCAAACTTTGCTTTACCTTCAGCTTGCTGCCATTCTTTATCTTCTGCGCTGTAACCTTTATTGATAACTTTTACACTGCCATCAGGGTTAATTGAGTATTCGGCGGTAATGCCCTCAAGGCCGCGTTCAAATGAATGATCTAAACGTGCAATTTCGTACCAGGTTCCTGTGTATTTGTTTAACTCAAAATTATCGACAGGTTTGATGTTGTCTGGCACGCCTGTACACGCAGATAAAATGGCTGTGATACATAAAACCCCGATTAACTTTAATGATGTTTGCACGTTTTTACTCCCTTTAAAAATTAAACAAATTAATACGTTAATAGCACTAATTTAGTTCAATTACGGTAAACTATTAATGTCTAAAATTAAAGATTGAGAACAGCATGAAGATTTGGGTTGATGCAGACGCCTGCCCCGTCGTTATTAAAGAAATATTGTTTCGTGCCGCAGAGCGCACGCAGACCTTTACCACATTAGTGGCGAACCATGCGATGCGAGTGCCACCCTCAAAGTTTATTAGCCGTTTGCAGGTATCTTCGGGGTTTGATATTGCCGATAACGAAATCGTTAAACGTATTGAGCCGAATGATTTGGTGATCACCGGTGATATTCCTTTGGCTGCTGAAGTTATCGAAAAAGGTGCCCAAGCGCTTAATCCGCGCGGTGAATTATATACGACCGAAAATATTCGCTCACGTTTAAACGTTCGTGATTTTATGGAAACTATGCGCTCAAGTGGCGTTGAAATGGCCGGTGGCCCACCGCCTTTAAGCCAAACAGACCGCCAAAACTTTGCAAATAACTTAGACAGAATCCTCGCTAAAAAGTCATGAGTATCGATAATAGTGCGCCACTGCAAGGTTTTGGTGATGAAGCCTTTAAAGTCGCTGTTTATTTAGAAAAGCGCCCGCCGATGCCTGCTTGGCAACAGCTTAAGCATTTGCATGCAATACAACCCGGCCAAATAAACGAAATAAACCAAGCATGTGGCAATGGTTGGCGCAAAGTTTTTAATGTGTATGGCAAAGTACTTTTTGCACTACCAAGTGAATATTATGATTTCGCTAAAAAAGCAGCTGATTGGCAGAGCTTTCGCGATGAACAACTACTGCAAGCACATAGCCAAACTGCATTACTGTTTAGCCCACCGATATTAGGCAAACCAGAGCAATTACATATAATTGCAGGGCGAACCCATGCTAAGCAGCTTATAAATGACGGGCTTTTGCATTGCCAATTAACTTGGCTTGATGATGAATTTGCTATTAGTAAATCAGATAAAGTGATTGTTTGCCCCTATTTTGATTACCGCCAGTTGAGCAACATTAAAATTGCACGACTTAGCCAGCTAGTTGCAGATATTTTTTCTTAGTTTCTGGTTTATTGCGTTATTGAGTTAGCAAACTAAGCTTTAAATACTGTAGAGCTTAATAGGAGTTTAGATGAAAACTCTGATCGAATTGTTAAAGTGTGAAAAATGGAGCTAAACCGATGTTTAAGCATTTACCAATAGTGAGTTTGTTTACAGCTAGCTCTGTTATGGCAAGTGCTGAACAATTGACTTTATATACTGAAGTGTTCCCACCCTATAATTTTGTGGAGCACAATCAGCTCACTGGTATTAACACCAAAATCATGGAATCTTTGTGCGAAAGAGCCAAGTTGAGCTGTACGTTTAGTGTATTGCCTTGGAAGCGCGCAATGTCA
Source organism: Pseudoalteromonas sp. S2721 (assembly GCF_005887425.1). NCBI lineage: Bacteria > Pseudomonadati > Pseudomonadota > Gammaproteobacteria > Alteromonadales > Pseudoalteromonadaceae > Pseudoalteromonas > Pseudoalteromonas sp. S2721. The sequence goes on along the minus strand of NZ_PNCZ01000014.1, from coordinate 23,282 downwards.
CTAACCCTTGCCCAACCGAATGCAGGAATTTATTCTACTTCACGTACCGCAAAGCGAGAAACTCAATTTTACTGGGTTGGCCCTTTGGTATCTGGGCATTCATGTTTCTATCGCTTAAATGATCGAAACGACATTAAAGTAACGAGTACACAGTCGTTGCAAAACTACACCATTGGCGTATCTCGTGGTGATGTATATCAAACCGTTCTTGCTGATTTTAACCTGACTGAAGGCCAGCAATTTTTAACTTACTCAAAAAAGTTTGAAGAGCTAAAAATGTTTAAGCAAGGTAAGCATGATTTACTGATTGGCTCCTCTCTCACTCTTTCATCACAGTTGATGAATGTAGGTATGAGCCCAGACCAAGTCACACCGGTATTTGAGTTAAAGCACCCTGCTTTAGTGGGTAATTATTTAGCACTTAACAAAAACACATCGCCGGAGGTAGTTACTAAGCTGCAACACGCCCTCGATACCATGAAGCAAGAAAACCTGATTGACCCTTTTGTTGATCAGTTTGTCGAAGAGGATAGGCACTCTCACGGCGAAGCATCCAAAGTATCAGAGCAGTGCTTAAATGGCTCTGCCATTTATTAAATTGGAGTGATTTTAGGTAAATTAGCCGCTATTTTTCTTATTTTTGAAGTCAATCGTGATTTTTCGCGCTCGAACGCAAAGCCATTGCCTGATCTTTAATTGCTTTTTATAGTGATAAATAAAAAGGGCAAAAAATTATGAAACCAACTCCACTATTTAAAAGCTTAGTGCTAGCTGTATGCTTAGGCACAGCAGGCGCTGCTCAAGCTTACGATCGTATCACAGGCCATAACTTTGCTAGTCGTTCTGAAGTCATCGCACAATCAGGGATGGTTGCTACATCACAGCCGTTAGCTACGCAAGTAGGCTTACAAGTTTTAAAAGACGGCGGTAATGCTATTGATGCGGCTATTGCGGCAAATGCAGTGCTAGGCCTAGTTGAACCAACAGGATGTGGAATTGGTGGCGATTTATTTGCCATTATTTGGGATAACAAAAGCAAGCAACTTTACGGTTTAAATGCCTCTGGTCGTTCACCACAAAGCTTGTCTTTTGAAACTTTAAAAGCACAAGGTGACTACATTCCTGCTTATGGGCCATTGCCTGTCTCGGTACCTGGTGCTGTAGATGGTTGGTTTGAGTTACATAAAAAGTTTGGCAAAACACCAATGAAAGCCTTACTGCAGCCTGCTATCGACTACGCTGAAAATGGCTTCCCTGTGTCTGAACTGATTGCCTATTACATGCAAAAAAGTGTGGCTGCGCGTGGTAAATACCCAGGCTTTAAAGATGTATATATGCCTGATGGGGCAATGCCAGAAAAAGGAGAGATCTTTAAGAACCCTGCCCTTGCAAACACCTATCGTAAAATTGCCAAAGGCGGCCGCGATGCTTTTTACAAAGGCGATATTGCTAAAGAAATTGGTCGCTACATGAAAGAAAACGGCGGCTACTTATCGTATGACGATTTAGCTGCCCACCATAGTGAATGGGTTAAGCCTGTGAGCGCCGATTATAGAGGGTATACGCTTTGGGAATTGCCACCAAATGGCCAAGGAATTGCCGCACAGCAAATTCTGAATATTCTTGAAGGTTACGATATCAAAGCTATGGGCTTTGATAGCCCTGAATACGTACACACCTTTGTTGAAGCGAAAAAACTCGCGTTTGCAGATCGTGCAAAGTATTACGCCGATCCAGCATTTAACACCATTCCCGTACAAACACTTATTTCGCAGCAATATGCTGACCAAAGACGCAAACTGATAGACCCTAATAAAGCTGCAAAACGTGACCACGCAGGCCCAGTAGAAGGCGATACCATTTATATGACGACCGCCGACAAAGACGGCAACATGGTTTCGCTTATTCAAAGTAATTACCGTGGCATGGGCTCAGGTATGACACCTGCAAAATTAGGCTTTGTATTGCAAAACCGTGGCGAAATGTTCGCCCTTAAAAAAGGCCACATGAACCAATATGAGCCAGGCAAACGACCATTTCATACAATCATTCCAGCGTTTGTCACCAAAGATGGCAAGCCATATATGAGTTATGGCGTAATGGGCGGCGCAACACAGCCACAAATGCATGCTCAAATACTTATCAACATGATTGATTTTGGCATGAACCTACAGGAAGCCGGTGATGCACCACGTATTCTGCACACAGGTTCATCGCAGCCAACCGGCGAGATCATGGAAGACGGTGGTTTTGTTAGCTTAGAGTCAGGTTTTTCGATGGAAACCCGCCGTGAGTTAATGAAAAAAGGCCACACCTTACAAGACGCGGTTGGCCCATACGGTGGTTATCAAGCAATATTGAAAGACCCAAAAACCGGCGTTTATTACGGCGCATCTGAAACCCGTAAAGACGGACAGGCCGCGGGGTATTAGGCTATTGTAGGTTGGGTAGAGCGGAGCGAAACCCAACAAGCAAGCGAGTTTCAAGAGTAAAGTTAGCGAGTTAAAAGAGCTATCAGCTATCAGCCGTCAGCTCTCAGATTCAAAACCATCAGCTAATGAGCTTTGATGTGGCTGCGGTTTTACATCGCGTAGGCGTGAAATTTATTTCGCGCGATGGTTCATGGTTCGGTAACTCCCAACCACCTACCCTGCAAATAAGATCAAAATCAGCGTTAAGCCGTTTTTCTGAATATCTTTAGTACTGATAAAAAATTTATAGTTAGCAATGCATTACGTTATTTGTTAAAAATAAGTTTATTAAATATGTGAGCGTGATATCGGAAGAAAGATTTGCGATGCGCGCTACTAAAGTCACATAGGAATCGCAGTGAAGTCTGAAATTGAAGCATGGATTAAGCAGATAAGTGATCGTCCCGAGGTTAAGGCAATAAACATAGGATTGTTTCAAGCTGGAAGTGTTTATCAAGCATATTTGATCGGTTCTTTTGAATACGATCCAGAAGATGATGATTGGGCATGTAGTGAAGATTATGTACCAGAATATAGGTATCTTGAGCTACCCGGTACAAGCGAACTTGGTTGGGAAACTTTATTAGATTTAGTTTCAAAGTCCATTTCTGAAATTATTGCTGACAACGCTGATAACATTCTTAATCATGTTCCTGTTGTTACTGTCGGGTTTGATGATGGAAATCTGATCAGGATTAAGTGACTTATAACAAACGTTTGAATTCGTTACCTTCGGTCACTCGGACAAAAAACACGGCGCTGCTTCGCAATTATTGCGCAGCACCTACCCATTCTTGAGTAAGTAAATTTACGGGTATAGAGTAGCCTAAACAATTGTAATTCCTTTTGGCTATGTGTAAGTTATTAAAAATTAGATTATTAATAACCGTATATTGATAATTTTGGAAATTGACACATTGAGTGTTAACGGGAATTCTCGGTAATACGCTGTTAAGTTGCAAGGAGGCACCATGAAGGATAAAGAAAAAATTGCAGTATTCATTGATGCTGATAATGCGCCTGCCCAGAAGATAGAAAAGGTACTTTCCGAGTTGGCTCGTTATGGTGTAGTTAATATTCGAAAGGCGTATGGAAACTGGAAAAATCAGAATCTGAAACCGTGGGAGGATGTACTCCACGAGTTCGCAATCCAACCCATTCAACAGTTTGACCTTACTAAGGGCAAGAATGCTACTGATATGGCATTAGTCATTGACGTCATGGATGTTTTATACACAAAAGATATTGATATTATTTGTCTAGTATCATCTGATTGTGACTTTACTCCGCTGGTAACTCGTTCATTAGCAGATGGCAAGTTCGTGATTGGATTTGGTGAACGTAAAGCACCATTAGCTTTCGTTAATAGTTGCTCTCGCTTCTTATACTTAGACGAAGACACAGGCAAAGAGTTGCTTATCCAAAAGCAAGGGAAGAACATAAAAAGTGACACCAAGCTAATCAATTTACTTAGACAGGCAATTGAGGCTGTAGAAGAAGACGACGGTTGGGCTATGCTGGGACCAATTGGTACCCACATTTCTAATCATGCTTCTTTTGATCAACGAAATTATGGATATAAGAAGTTAAGCGATTTGTTTCAAGCTATAGACCTCTTCGAAATGAAGAAAACTAATGGCTCTGTTTTATGGATTCGAGATAAAAAGAAAGCAAAGCAACTTAACAAGTCAAGGCAAGGGGGGCAGCAAAGTTGCGTCCAGGCTTGAGGTTTTAGCTAATAGGAATTTATTGAAATTCAACTATTACAGCCGACGACCTAAAGTTCAGATATGTTGTTGACTCAAGGCACAAAGCTGATATTCAAAGCAAGAATAAGCTCAACTATTAAGTGAAGTTACCAAGTTCAAAGAGTAAAGTTAGAACCATCGCGCGAAATAAATTTCACGCCTACGGTAACTAATCCATCTCAGCAGCGAGTAGGCATCAACGACTTACAGCTTAAAGCGCCTTACTCTTTCCTCTTGTAACTCGCTAACTTTACCTAAGTTTGTTGGGTTTCGCTCCGCTCTACCCAACCTACGAGTTGACAGCTCTAGAACGTAGCTAACTCCCAACCACATACCCAGCAAAACCAAGCACTTTAAAGTACTGTTTAGGGGTGCTGAAGCGGGTTTCATTCATTAACTCTGAAAAACGAATTCGGTCTAATGGGTAAAACTCGTGCTCTAGGTTGTGGCGCATGCGTTCTACGCCGACTTCGGTTAAACCTAACTGCGTACAGAGCTGTAGTTGAGATTCGCGCTCAAAAGCGGTTTCTGGGCGCATTAAATCGGCAATGTATAAGTTGCTCGATTTTTTAAGTTTGCTGTGAATCGCTTTTAATAGCGCTTTTTTATCACCGTTATCTTCAACAAAGTGCATTACCAGTAAACACAGTGCGGCGTCACATTGAGTGTCGATGTCGTTGATATCACCGCAGTGTACTGTTACGCGATCGCTAATGTTATGCTGGCCAAACTGTTGCTCGGCAATATCGAGCATGTCTTGTGAAATGTCTTGAGCAATAAATTGCCAGCTTGGTTTTAGCGCCGCTAATTCAATGATTTCTTTACCTGTTCCGGCACCAATCACTAAAATGCACGCTTCATCGCTCAGCGTGGCTGCAAGTTGTGCCGCGGTTGCTTGATGTAATAGCTCATAACCTGGAACTAGGCGCAAAATGCGTTCGTCGTAATGATTTGCTTCTTCGTGGTTAAAAGTTGGCATGCTAATCCTTTAAATAACTGAGATGGTCGAATAACCACCTGGTTTTTTCGCCACATGCACTTGCGTGGCAACGCGTTCGGTCATTTCTGATACGTGCGAAATAACCCCTACTTTGCGGCCTTGTGCTTGTAGTGAATCAAGAGCATCCATCGCGATGCTTAACGTTTCACTGTCCAACGTACCAAACCCTTCATCGATAAACAAAGAGTTTATTTGCACTTTATTCGACGACAACGAGGCAAGCCCTAGCGCCAGTGCTAACGATACCAAAAATGACTCACCGCCCGATAATGTATTAACAGAGCGCTGCTCATCGGCCATGTCTTTATCGATAATTGCGATATCGAGCGTTTGCCCTATGGCTGTTAATTTGTAGCGTTTATTTAGTGTCTGTAAGTGACTATTCGCGTAGTGCAGCAGTATTTTTAAGGTTTGCGTTTGCGCTAAATTACGCATGGTTTTGCCGCTGGCATCCCCTAAGACCTTATTGAGTAAATGCCAGTGCTCATAGCTTTTTTGCTGCTCAACCAATTGCTTTTGTTTATCAGCCAGCGCTTCGCTATTTTGTTGATGGGTTTTAAGCTCAGTCGCAACTTGCAATAATGCGTTATTTTCTTGTACTTGTTGCTCTGTGGCTTGATTAAGCTGTAATTGCAGCTCATCTTCACCGAGAGCTGGCTTGTCTTTTTGGTGCTGAGCCAGCGCCTGCTGTCGCTGTTTTAAAAGAGCCTCAGCGTCTTTTAAGCTGCTCTCGGCGGTGTGGTAATCTGCCAGAGTTTGTTTAATTTCAGCGGGACTTATCGTTAATAGCTGACTAACTGCTTGCTCATCCAAACTTGGGTGCTGCGCTTTAAAATCATTAAACCAAAGGCTAAATCGCTCATTAAGCGCCGCTTGCTCTGCGGTGAGCTCTTTTTCACGCTCGTCAATATTGGCGATTTGAATGGCTTGTTCGTCACGCGCCTTCACCGCATTACTATGGTTTGTCTGGGCAAGTTGCAGTGCCTGCTGCGCTGAATCTATCGCCTTTTCAAGCTCTGCTATAAACTCATCTACCGATATCGCCGCGTTACTAAATAAGCCCTCGCGCTTTGATTGTATCTGCGTGAGTTCGTTTTCAGTTTGGCTTAGTTGCTCGTTGCACTGAGATAAGGAGGTATGTGCTTCGTTAAGCTGCGGCGTTACATGTGCAAGGTGCTGCTCAATGGCTTTTAAGCTAGTTTTAAGTTCATCCGCTGTTAGCTGCGAAGCTTGATAAGCCTCAACGTGCTCTGCAATGTTCTCTAAAGAGATGCTTTGTGTATTGAGTGCCTGCCACCAAGGTGCACTGGCGAACTGTTGATTCAGTGTCGTGTAAAGCTGCTGATGCTCATCATTGAGCTCGTTTAAACGTGTTTGCTGATTATTCAGCTGTTGCTGTAATTCGTTTAATTGCTGCTCTTTGCCATGTAGCGCTTGCCCTTGCTGATTATACTCAGCTTGCTTAGCCGCAAGCGTGTTTTGCAGCTGTTGTTGCTGTTCAAGGGTTTTGTAGTATTGCTGTTTTTGCAAGCTGAGCTGTTGTTGACGCTCGTTTAACTGATCTTCGGTTAAATCATTTAGCTCAGTACGATTAGCCGCCATGGTTTCTTTGAGGTTCTGTTGTTGAGCGCTCAGTTCCGAGATTTGCCCGCTTAACGAGCTTATCTGTTGGCTGCATGCCGCCAGCTCATTACTTTTAGCTTGCTGTAATGCTTGCTGAGCTTTTAAGTGCTGTTTGGCGTTAGTTAGTTGGTTGGTAAAGTCGTTAATAAGTTGACTAAATTGCTCGTTAACCATTTCTTCATGCATAAAAGGGTGCTCTTTTGAGCCACATACTGCACACGGTTCCCCTGCCTTTAAAGTGGCGCGTAACTGGCTAACCCCTTCACTGGCTCTTAACTGCACTTGCTGTAAGTTTTGCTCACAAAACGAAACCTGCTGCTGTGCTTGCTCTGCCCCTTGCTGCGCATCTTTTAATGCTGTTTGTAGTTGCTGCTCCGTTTGGCTTAAAGTGTTTAGCTGGGTTTGCCAATTTTTTAACTGCTGATGATTAGTTTGCCATACTTGGCGCTTTTCAATCAGGTGTTTAATCGCATCAAGCCTAGCGTCGATATCTGCCATTGATTGGGTGTTTAAACTCGATTTAAAGGCGGTATCTTGCTCATTTAGGCGCTTAATTTCTTGCTCAAGGGCTTGATATTGAGTTTTACACTGCTGCGCAGCTGCTTGCTGCTCATCAATTTTAGGTTGAAGAGCTTTTACGTTTTGCTGTGATTGGCTAATTGTGTGCAGTTGCTGGCTAAAGCGGCTTAACTCACTTTTAAAGAATGACCAGTCTTTTGCTAATGGTTGCCATTGTGCATGTGTTTCTAAATAGCTATTTATTTGCGCTTGTTGATCGAGCTGTTTTTGCTGCTCTGCTTTATGGCTGTTTAGTGTATTAGTCAGCTCTTGATGATGGTGCTTTGCTTTTTCTGCTTGTACTTTTTGCGCCGCTGCTTGCTGGTTTAATACGGCAAGCTGCTTATCTAACTCACGGGCCTGGCTAATAATAGGTTGTGCGTCTTTTTGTGCTTGCTTTGCTTGGTTTAGTTGCGCGGTTTGCTTTTCAAGCGTTTGCTCAGCGTCTTTGAGCAGTGTTTTATGATCAACGTTTAAAAGCTGATCACGGTTTTTAATAAGTTGCCCATGTTGAGCAGTAATCGAAGTGACGCGTTCACGGTTATCTTTTATTTCTAAGCATTGCTGAGCTTGTTTCGCTTCAGTGGCTTTTTCAGCAAGCGCGTGCATTTTCTGCTGTAACTCTTGCTTTGCTTGCTCTGCCCGGTTTAGCTGTTGTTGCTGCTGAGATGCTTGCTTGTACCACCCTTGGTACTGTTCAAATTGTTTTATTTGCTTTTGCAACTCAGCAAGTTTAGCTTCAAGCGCTTTTTGTTCTGCTTGTTTCGTTTCGACCTGTTCAGGGCTTAAAACCTGATAGTTACTTAAACTTAACTTTAACTGCTCTAATGCTTGCAGCTGCTCACGATGGCGTTCAAAAATTCGCTGACCAATACGGCTAAATTTATCGGTGCCTGTTAAGCATTCAAGTAGTTGCGCACGCTCATCCCCGGTTGCTTTTAAAAATGCCGCAAATTCATGTTGCGCAAGAAGTACTGCTCTTGAGAATTGCTCAAAGCTCAAACCAATAATACGCTCGATTTCTTTACCTGCCGCGCTTCGATCGGCGATTAGGGTTTCATCAGGTAAAGAGTGCAGGCTATGTTGTGCAGGTTGTAACTTGCCATTGGCTTTATTACGCGCTCGGCTAAAGCTTAACCTTGCTCGGTACTGTTGTTTATCTTGGCCAATAAAGTCGACTTCGGCATAGCCCTGCCCTGCCCCGCGGCGTAATAAGTTTCGCGAGTCATTGAGTTTGATATTGTCGCCGTTAAAGTCAATTTTATTGCCTGTATCGCCGCGTAACCTTGCTGTTTTGTTATAAAGTGCTAAGCAAATGGCATCGAGTAATGTGCTTTTACCGGCGCCGGTATCACCGGTGATGGCAAACAACCCTGCTTCTTTTAAAGGCGAAGCGCTAAAGTCGACTTCGGCGTCTAAGATAGAGGCTAGTTGGTGAACACGAATCGCTAAAATTTTCATAGTAGGTCCTCTGCATTCAATTCATCGATCACTTGGCTTAGTAAGCTTTCTAATTCTTTTGGCACCGCCTGCCCTGCCATATCTTTATTGTTTGCAAATGCTTGCTCTAAAAGTGAATGTGGATTTAGCGCTTCAATTTGCGAGACATCTTCAAATAGGGTTTGTTCATCGTCTTGCTGGTTGCTTTGCTGACGTACTCTTTCAATGCCACAAAACTTAACCTGCTTACCTTCAAGGGCTTGTTCTATTTGTTCTCTGAAAGTGGTGTCAGTGTCATGGGCGCTCAATTTAACCCGCAGATATGGCGCTAAATCTTCATCTGTTAAATCGAGCTGCTTTATAAGCTCACAGAGTTCGTTCAGTGGCACACAGTCTTTTTCTGGTAGTAACATGACTTTACAGAAGCTAGGAATGTAAAGGGGGTTTACAGAAGTACCTGAGTCAGTAAGCTCGACTATTACAACTTGATGTTGGTAACGCCTTTCAGAAAATGACATCGGCATTGGCGTGCCACTGTAGCGAATGGTCTCTTTCTTCGCGACGGTTTGAGCCTTATGAAGATGCCCTAGTGCAACATAATCAGGCTGATCAGTAAATATGCTTGCCGATATCGCATCTTCACCACCAATCACTAAGTTACGCTCAGAATCAGATGAGATGTCTCCGCCTTTTGCATGCAGGTGGCCCATGGCAATTAATGGCGCGCTTGGTAATTCGCTTGCCGCTTGTAATGCATCTTTGTAAGCAAAGGCAACGGCTTGGTTGTAACTTAACGGTTGCTCTTGTTGACGGTTATAACTGCTTAAATCACTACTTCGTAAAAACGGCATAGCAACAACATTCGCATCGCCGTTTTTTGTGCTGATTGGCAGTACTACTTCATGAGGAGCATTACTATCAAAGCGGCCAACAACATGGGTATCAAACTGAGCCAATAAAGGTTTTGCCGCCATAATGCGATTTGCTGAATCATGGTTACCAGCAATAATCACTATGTGTAAGTCAGGGCAATGCTGCTTAGTGGTTTTAATAAATTGGTAGAGTTGGTTTTCTGCGCTGGCAGGAGGTGTCGCCGTATGATAAATGTCACCCGCAACCAGTAGTAAGTCGATCTGTTCTGACACAAGCGTATCGGTTAACCAAGCTAGAAATGCTTGATGCTCATCGAATCGGGAGTGCTCGTAGAATTGTTGGCCTAAATGCCAATCAGATGTATGAAGGACTTTCATTAAACGCTCTTATTATTTATTAAGAGCGTCAATATACCTAAGCTGAGCCAAGATGCCCAGCCTGGTTTGTTAACTTAAGCTATACCAAGCAAAAACCACCATTGGCAAAGCTAACAATGCCATGATCAGAGGTACTTTAAGCGCTTTAGTTTGCTTAGCTTGTAAAATCTTAAGGGCATTTGTTTCATTACATGCCGCTACTTTGTCGATATAAAAATACCCTGAATCTAGGTACTGTTTACAATTTTGTTCGTCCGCTGGAATTGCAATTAGTTCTTGTTGTTTTTTTAGGATATAGAAATCCATACGCTCACCGAATTCTATGCTGATTACCAAACATTTTGGGGGTTAAAATGCATGCTTCGTAGACCCCAAAATCAAAAAAGTGGGCGATTTTAAATATAAATGGCAGTAAATTTCAATAGTAAATGCTACAAAAATTACTTAATTGCAAAAAATAATTATGGATAGGGTCAAAATAACCAAAGAAGATGACCAAATTAGCCATTTGTTAGCTCTTTTAATCTCTGGTTTTGTTCGTGATAGGGCGTCTGATTCATCACATGCATTGATGACCTCAACAAACTTAAAACCACGTTCTTGGTACTCGTTTAAGATTGATTCTTGCGCAGGAATGGCTGCTAAACGAGAGTCTTTTTTTACAATATAAAACTTCATCTAATCACCCTTTCATCATTAACTAGAATTTAAGTCGATTACCTTCTCTTTAACTGTAATGCTTTGGAATGAATTAGTGCTGAATTAAAATTAATCAGTTTTTGTAAACCCCCTTTACAAGATATTAATTAAAAAAAGCAACAATTAATCTTGATTAGTAATAACCGATGAATACTACCGGAAAAATACCGCAATTTATCGTGATAATGTTGCAACTTTGTTTTTAGTTTGCGATGTTACGGTTGCAAACTAATTACAGGATAAACAATGAAAAAAGCAGTTCTTAAATTGAGTGCTTTGGTATTGCCTTTAGCAGTATCTTCAGCTGTTATGGCGTCATCTGTTGAGCAAACTAAAGGCTCATTCGTTGACAAGTTCCGTCAGCTAGATGAAGCACTTCCAACTCCAAACGTATACCGTAGTGCGGCCGGTGAGCCTGCTGAAAATTACTGGCAACAGCAAGTAAACTACGACATCGATGTAAAGCTAGATGAAAAGAAACGTCGCTTAACAGCAAGCCAAACTATCGAATACAAAAATAACTCGCCGCACACCTTAAAGTATCTTTGGTTACAGCTAGACCAAAATATCTTTAAATCTGACTCAATTGCTGAAATGACATCTACTTTCAATGGTAAAACATTGCAAGGTGATCCTCAGCCAAAATCAACTAAATTGAGCTTAGGTCAGTTACGTCGTCAGCAATTTATGGCCGACAACGAGCTGGGTTATCAAATCGCCAATGTTAAAGACGAAGACGGAAAAGAGCTTAAAGTTACTGTAGTAGATACCTTAATGCGTATCGACTTAAACGAGCCGCTTAAACCGGGAAAAGACGTTGAGTTCAGCATGGACTTCGCCTTTAACATTGTTGAAGAAGACGCCGTTGGTGCACGTTCAGGTTATGAACACTTTGAAGAAGATGGTAACGATATCTTCTTATTAGCGCAATGGTTCCCTCGTCTTGCTGCATACACTGATTATGAAGCGTGGACTAACAAAGCTTTCTTAGGCAGCGGTGAGTTCACACTTGAGTTTGGTGATTACGATGTAGAAATTACAGTACCTGCTGACCATATCGTATCGGCAACGGGTCAACTTGATAACCCAAGCAGCGTTCTGACTAGCACACAGCGTAAGCGTCTTGAACAAGCTGAAGATGCTAAGCGCCCTGTTTTCATCGTGACTGAAGAAGAAGCGTTAGAAAACGAAAAAGAAGGCACAAACAAAACGAAAACATGGCATTTTAAAGCTGAAAATGTACGTGACTTTGCGTGGGCTTCTTCACGTAAGTTTATGTGGGATGCAAAAGGCTACCATCAAGGCGGTAAAGATCAGCCGTTAGTAATGGCGATGTCTTTTTACCCTAAAGAAGGTGGTGACCTTTGGAAGAAGTACTCTACTGAGTCAGTAGTTCATACAATGGAAGTGTATTCACGCTTCTCGTTTGACTACCCTTACCCAGTTGCTCAATCTGTAAATGGCCCTGTAGGCGGTATGGAATACCCTATGATCACCTTCAATGGCCCGCGTACAGATCTACAAGAAGATGGAACTCGTACCTACTCGCAAGCAGAAAAACGCTTCTTGATCGGTGTGGTTATCCATGAAATTGGCCACATTTACTTTCCTATGATCGTCAATTCTGATGAACGTCAATGGACGTGGATGGATGAAGGCCTTAACAGCTTCTTAGATGGTGTTGCTGGTCGCGAATGGGACCACACTATTCCTTGGGGTGTTGAGCCTCGCGACATCGTTGAGTACATGAAGTCTGAAAACCAAGTGCCTGTTATGACACAGTCAGACAGCGTATTACGTTTAGGCCCTAATGCTTATACTAAGCCTGCTGCTGCACTTAACATTTTACGTGAAGTGATCCTTGGCCGTGAGCTATTCGACTTTGCATTCAAAGAATATGCACAGCGTTGGAAATACAAGCGCCCTACTCCTGCTGATTTCTTCCGCACTATGGAAGAAGCGTCAGGTGTTGACCTTGATTGGTTCTGGCGTGGTTGGTTCTACACCACAGATCACGTTGATATCTCGCTAGACAAGGTTTACCAACTTCGTTTAGATACCAAAAATCCTGATATCGACTTTAATCGTTTACGTGATATCGAAGCTGACAAGCCAATGCCGTTATTCGTAAAACGTAATAAAGAAGAAGGTAAAAAACTGTGGGTTGAAGAAAACCCAGATGTAACTGACTTCTACGACGAAAACGACCGTTTCACAGTAACTAACAAAGAGCGTAACGCGTATAACAAATTCCTTAAAGGATTAGAGCCTTGGGAGCGTAAAACGTTTGAGCGTGCAATCAAAGAAGATAAAAACTACTACGTACTTGAGTTCTCAAACTTAGGTGGTTTAGTCATGCCTATCTTATTAGAGCTTACTTATGAAGATGGTACGAAAGAAGAGCAGTACATTCCGGCTGAAATCTGGCGTCGTAACCACAAGCATGTACAAAAGCTAATTGTTACAGAAAAAGGTAAAAACCTAGTGTCTGTTACAGTGGACCCTCGCTGGGAAACAGCGGATGTTGATGTAGAAAACAATAACTACCCTCGTCGTATTATTCCATCACGTATTGAAGTGTACAAACGTGAGAAGAGTAAAGCGAAAGTCAGCCGCGATATCATGCAAGATATTAAAACTGAGCTGAAAAAAGACGACGAAAATGATGCCCAGGAGCAACAATAATGCGCTTTATAGCCATTATTTTTGCTTTATTACTGAGTGCGCCAACCATGGCGCACCAGTTAAAAGCGTCTGTGACTACCGTGTTATTTAACAAACGCACCAACAATATTGAGCTGATGCATCGTTTTTATTTACATGATACAGAGCACGCCGTTGAATATTTGTTTGACGGCAATGCTGATATTTTATCAAATAAAGAAGATCAGAAGCGTTTTGCAGATTATGTTGAGTCACATATTGCTCTACAAACTTTAGATGGCAAGCCGCTTGAGCTTAAAGATGTGGGTGCGCAAGTTGATGGTAAATTCTTTTGGGTTTATCAAGAAGTCATGATCCCTGAGGGAATTCATGGTATTCGAATGAGCAACGGAGCACTTCGCGACCTATGGCCAACACAAGTGAATATGGTAAATATTGAGGGTAAAGGTAAGGTAAAAACGCTGACCTTTAGCCAAGATGATACTTGGCTTGAAGCTAGATTTGAACCGGTCAATCCAGAGTAATAGCAGTCCTAAAGGATTAAAAAAGTTACTTTTTTAATCCTTTGATCCTTTAATAAACCCATTTCGTAAACTATCTTATTAATGGGCATCAACATTTTCCCACTTCTCATATACAGGGATTTATATGACTATCCATGACAACAATATCCGTGGCGTAATTTTTGACTTAGATGGTACTTTGGTTTCATCGGAGTTGGATTTTTCACTGATCAAAGCACAGGTAGGCTGTCCGCTTGATAATGACTTACTTGCTTACATTGCTTCGTTACCTTCGCCTTACATGCGTGAAGAAGCGATGAATATTGTTCATCAGCATGAACTTATTGATGCGCAGCATGCGCATTTATTGCCAGGCGTTGCTGAGGCAATTACGAGGCTGAAAGAAAATAACATCCCGATGGCGATTGTGACTCGCAACTACGACCGTGCAGCTGCCATTAAATTAAAGAATAACCCCTTACCCATAGAAACCGTGTTGACTCGCTCTGATGCGCCTGCTAAGCCTGATCCAAGTGCTTTAAATGCGATTGCGACATTATGGGAGCTTGATCAGTCTGAGTTACTTTATGTCGGCGATTATTTATTTGATATACAAGCAGCTCACAATGCCAACATGCGTGCTTGCTTGTACGCGCCAGATGAAATTCCTGAGTATGCAAATCAGGCCGATTATGTAATGCATCATTTTTCAGAACTACCTACTTTGGTTGACTCATTCCAAGAAAATAAAGTGTTATGTTAAATAGCTTTGTTTTTTATTTTTCCTGAGATTTATTGTTAGTTTTTTATTTTTCAAAATGCCCTAGTACTAGCCCAAGCGGTCATGAGTTGCTAAAATATCGGCAATTATCAAATGTATTCATAGAGGCATAAGATGGGCAGAGCATTTGAAGTCCGCAAAAACGCCATGGCTAAAACAGCCAATGCAAAAACTAAAGTAAATTCTAAGTACGGTAAAGAAATCTACGTTGTTGCTAAAAATGGCGAACCAGATCCAGAAGTAAACCAAGCGCTAAAACGTATTATTGAGCGTGCAAAAAAAGACCAAGTTCCAGCACACGTAATCGACAATGCGATTAAAAAAGCAGCCGGTGGAGCAGGGGAAGACTACTCTCCAGCACGTTACGAAGGCTATGGCCCGGGTAACTGTATGGTTATTGTGGACTGTTTAACTGATAACCCTAACCGTACTATTAAAGATGTACGTTTACCGTTCACTAAAACAGATTCTAAAATTGGTACACCGGGCTGTGTAGCGCATATGTTCGATCACTTAGCTGTTTTAGGCTTTGAAGGTGATGACGACGAAGTTGTACTTGAAGCGCTAATGATGGCTGATGTAGACGTAACGGATGTAGAAGTAGAAGATGGCAAAGTGTCAGTTTTCGCTCCACATACAGAGTACTACAAAGCAAAAACAGCCCTTGAAGAAGCATTTGAAGGTATTAACTTTGAAGTAGACGAAATTACGTTTGTTCCACAAGTTCATACTGACATCACTGATCCAGATGATATCGCAAACTTTGAAAAGTTTATTTCTATGCTTGATGACTGTGATGACGTGCAAAACGTTTATCACAATGCGATTGTCAAAAACTAATTTTTAAAAAATTAGTACGTATTAGTACGTAAAAAGGGGCATTTGGTAACAAATGCCCCTTTTTTAATAGATTTTCATTATACCGTGAATGGTGGCTATTCACTGTCGTTATGAGTTCAATTGATATTAGTCAAAAAAAAGCAGCCCTTGGGCTGCTATGAACGACACATGAAACTCGAAGGGGAGTTGTGTAGTGGCTAATTTAACGATTTATACTTTATACGGAACGCATGCAATAATGGTTCAGTATAGCCACTAGGTTGTTTAACTCCCTCTAATACAAGGGCTAAAGCTGCTTGATAAGCAACACTTTGTGCTAAAGTTTCGGCTGAATCAGCCATATTATTGTAGGCCGGATCACCTTCATTTTGACCATCAACAACTTTCGCCATACGTGCCATGGTTTTTCTAATTTGCTCTTCAGAACAAACGCCATGATACAGCCAGTTGGCCATGTGCTGGCTTGAAATACGCAGTGTGGCACGGTCTTCCATTAAACCGACATGGTTGATGTCTGGTACTTTTGAGCAACCAATACCTTGGTCAATCCAACGCACAACATAACCTAAAATACCCTGAGCGTTGTTATCAAGTTCGGCTTGAATATCTTCTTTGCTTAAGCTGCTGGCATCTTTCATAAGCGGTGGAGTGAGTAAGCTAGTAAGGCTTGCTTCTTTGCGGTCCATAAGCGCTTTTTGGCAGGCAAATACATCAATATCGTGATAATGCATTGCATGTAGGGTTGCAGCGGTAGGTGAGGGCACCCACGCGGTATTTGCCCCACTTTTCGGATGACCACTTTTTTGTTCCATCATTAACGCCATTTTATCTGGCATTGGCCACATACCTTTACCAATTTGTGCTTTACCACTAAGGCCTGTTGCAAGACCAATATCTACGTTGCGATCTTCGTATGCGCTGATCCAAGGTTCAAGCTTAATAGCGCCTTTTGGCAGTACTACACCTGCTTGCATTGAAGTATGAATTTCGTCACCAGTGCGGTCTAAGAAGCCGGTATTGATGAATACAACACGCTTTTTAGCTTCGAAAATACAGGCTTTTAAGTTAGCTGAAGTACGACGCTCTTCATCCATAATACCCATTTTAATGGTGTTTGCAGGCAAGCCTAACAGCTGCTCAACGCGGGTAAACAGGGTATTAGTGAAGGCAACTTCTTCTGGACCATGCATTTTTGGCTTAACAATATTAATACTCTTAGCCGTTGAATTTTTAAGGCTACCTGTAGCTTTTAAGTCATGAAGTGCAGCGGTGCTAGTGATAATGGCATCCATAATGCCTTCAAACACGTCATTGCCTTCACTATCTTGGATAGCTGGATTAGTCATTAAGTGGCCAACATTACGCACAAACATCATGCTACGACCTTTTAGTGTGATTGTTTCGCCATTGACACCTTGATATTGGCGATCTTGTGCTAAACGACGCTCAATAGTTTTACCTTCTTTGTTAAATGCTTCTACAAGGTTTCCTTGCATTAAACCAAGCCAGTTTTGATAGACGTTTACTTTGTCTTCGGCATCAACGGCAGCAACGGAATCTTCACAGTCCATAATCGTTGTAAGGGCTGCTTCTAGTAGTACATCTTTAAGGCCTGCTTTATCTGCTTGGCCTATTGGGTGATGATGGTCTATTTGCAGCTCAATATGTAAGCCATTATTTTTCAATAAGATAGCGCTTGGATTTTGCGCTTCACCTTGGTAACCAATAAGTTGTACAGGGTTTGCTAGGCGAACCTGACTACTATCACGTAATGTGATTAAAAGCTCATTATTAACCACTGCATAGCTGGTGCTTTCGATGTGTGAGCCGTTTGCTAAAGGCAGTGCTTTATCAAGGAACTGGCGGGCATAAGCCATGACTTTAAAGCCACGCACAGGGTTGTATGTAGAGCCTTTCTCAGCGCCGTCGTCTTCACTTAATACATCTGTGCCGTATAGCGCATCATACAGTGAGCCCCAGCGCGCATTTGCGGCGTTTAAGGCAAAGCGTGCATTACTCACTGGCACAACAAGCTGTGGCCCAGCTGTGTTTGCGATTTCAGGCTCTACTTGCTCTGTTTCTATGCTGAAACTAGCTGGCTCAGGAACAAGGTAGCCAATGTCTTCAAGAAATGCTTGATAGTTAGCTGCATCCCATACCGGTTGCTGCTTATGGTAGTCATCAATCTTTGCTTGTAGTTGTTCGCGTTTTTCTAAAAGCGCACGATTGATAGGTGTTAGTTCGTTGACGATATCAGCAAAACCTTGCCAAAAAGTGTCTGTGCTAATGCCTGTTCCTGGTAAAAGTTGCTGTTCAACAAACTGTGCAAGTTGTTGATCAACGCTTAAACCGTTAAGTGAGAGAGTGGTCATAATAATGTCCTTTAAACGAGCTTAAATTGATCATTCATGGCTCAACCATATCGTAAAAAAGGCTAATAAGCAGGTTATTTGTCATTCACTAAAAATATAGTGGCAATAACAACTATAAATTTACTAAATCCCAAAAATCCGCCTAATGTTGAATTAAGCGCTACGAAGCAAACGCCAAGTAGCCACTCTCACTAACAAAAAATAGATAACCCGTTCGAAGGATTTTTATTATGACAACATATCAACGCGAAACCGATAACTTAGCTACCTTATGTCAAACACAAGGCAAAACGTGGCAGTCAATCAACCCAGAATACGCTAGCCGTATGCGCTTACAAAACCGTTTTCGTACGGGTCTAGACATTGCTCAATACACTGCAGACATTATGCGTGCAGACATGGCAGCTTATGATGCTGACCACAGCCAATACACACAATCATTAGGTTGTTGGCATGGTTTTACTGCACAGCAAATGATGATGGCAATTAAACGTCATAACAAAACAACTAAACGCAGCTATGTATACCTAAGTGGCTGGATGGTAGCGGCACTTCGCTCTGAGTTTGGTCCATTACCTGACCAAAGTATGCATGAAAAAACATCTGTTCCAGCGCTTATCGAAGAAATCTACACTTTCTTAAAGCAAGCTGATGCACGTGAACTTGACCACCTTTACAAAGACCTAGACGAAGCGAAAGCAAACGGCGGTGACGTTCAAGCAGTACTAAATAAAATCGATAACTTCGAAAGCCATGTTGTGCCAATTATTGCTGATATCGATGCGGGGTTCGGTAACGAAGAAGCAACTTACCTACTTGCTAAAAAGATGATTGAAGCGGGTGCATGTGCTATCCAAATCGAGAACCAAGTATCTGACGCAAAACAATGTGGTCACCAAGCGGGTAAAGTAACTGTACCGCATGAAGATTTCCTAGCAAAAATTAACGCGGTTCGTTACGCATTCTTAGAGCTTGGCATTGATAACGGTATTATCGTTGCTCGTACTGACTCATTAGGTGCAAGCCTTACTCAAAAAGTGCCAGTATCTAAAACTCCTGGCGACCTTGCTAGCCAATACACGTCGTTCCTTGAAACAACACCAGTAAACAGTGTGGATGACTTAAACGAAGGCGACACTGCAATGAAGCTGAATGGTCAGCTTTGCAAACCAACACGTTTAGATAATGGTTTATACCAGTTCCGTGAAGGCACAGAGAAAGACCGCGTAGTTCTAGACTGTGTAACTAGCTTACAATCAGGGGCAGACTTACTGTGGATTGAAACAGAAAAGCCAAACGTTAAACAAATCGCTGAGCTTGTAAACCGCGTTAAAGAGCAAGTACCCAATGCTAAGCTGGTATACAACAACTCACCGTCGTTCAACTGGACACTTAAATTCCGTGAGCAAGTATATGCTGAGTGGCAAGAGCAAGGTAAAGACTTATCAGCTTACCCAAGCATCGATGACAATAAGGCATTAATGGCGCCAGAAATGGATGACACAGAGCTTGCTGCGGCAGCAGACGTACTTGTACAAAACTTCCAAAAAGATGGTGCACGTGAAGCGGGTATCTTCCATCACCTAATCACGCTACCAACTTACCATACAGCGGCGCTAAGCACTGATATTCTATCAGAAGGCTATTTCGGCGACCTAGGAATGCTGGCGTATGTTCGCGACGTACAACGTCAAGAAATCCGCCGTGAGCAAGCATCAGTGAAACACCAAGACCTAGCAGGTTCAAACATTGGTGATACTCATAAAGAGTACTTTTCTGGTGATAATGCGCTTAAAGCCGGTGGTGAAGCAAATACCATGAACCAGTTCTAACCAAGTTGTAATTTCCTTTATAGCTATTCAATAATGTTGTTAGGGGCCTTCGGGCCCTTTTTCGCTTTTTAGCTATCAGCTTTCAGCCGTCAGCCATCAGACTCGCATTTCTCACCTCGCATCTCGCAACCCGTATCTCGCATCTCGAACCTCGCACCTCTCACCTCTTATCTCGTAGTTCGGATCACTCTTTAACCAAGTCTTGGATCAGCCATTTACTAGCTTTATAAAAATACAGATCACGCATTTACCAGCGTTAGAATTTTAGATCAGTATTTAACTACCTCCGCCGTATAAGCCTTAATTTAGGGCCTATTGCCTTATTACAGCCTATAGAATGGTTAAAATTGGCTCATATAAATGGCAATTTAATGTTGTTTTGTAGAATCTTGTGATTTACAAACCGATTTTTTATTAACTCACTCAAGCCATAAACCGATTTTTTACCAACTCAACACCCTTACAAACCAAAATTTTACTAACTGAAGCTAGGTTTTTAGCGGCGCAAACCGGTTTTTTACTAACTCAAGTTACTGGTTTTGGCTATAAACCGATTTTTTACTAACTGCTTTTGGATTAATGTCCGATATTTGAGAGATGTATGTAAGGAGTTACTCACATTTTGACTGTAAAGGGGGTTTACAGAAAAGAGAGCTGTCAGCTTTCAGCTTGAAATTCAAAATTTAGAAAGTAGCAGCGGGTTTATATATGGCGCGGCATAAAGCCGCGCCTAAACCATTGCTCGCAACCCGCAACTACTTACTATGTTTATCAAACCACCATTGAATATAGGCGACTTTGGTCATCAGGTTTGATGGGCGCGCGGTAATACCATGTGAGGCATTAGGAATACGCACCATCGCTGTATCAACGCCTTGAAGCTTTAACGCTTGGTAAAATTGCTCGGTTTCAGAAATCGGCGTGCGATAGTCTGATTCACCAGTTAACAGCATAGTGGGTGTTTTTACATTGCCCACATAGCTAATTGGAGAGCGCTTCATATAATGCTCAATGTTGTCCCATGGTTTACCTGGGAACCAATAGTCAGCAAAGAAAGGGTAGAAATCAGCAGTTAGTACAAAGCTGATCCAATTGATAACAGGTTTAGCAACAACAGCGGCTGCAAAGCGGTCTGTATGACCCACAATCCATGCAGTTAAAACACCGCCACCTGAACCGCCGGTGACAAACAACTTACTCTCATCAATAAAGCCCTTATTGATGACAGCATCAACACCTGTCATTAAGTCATCAAAGTCATTACTTGGGTAGTTATGATGAATTGTTTGCGCGAATTCTTTACCGTATGAGTCACTGCCGCGTGGGTTCATATACAGCACAACATTCCCTTTGGCTGCGTATAATTGTACTTCAGGGCTAAAGTGAGGGCCGTAGTTTGCAACAGGACCGCCGTGGATCTCTAAAACAAGTGGATACTTTTTGTTTTTATCAAAGCCCGGCGGGTAAGCAATCCAACCTTGAATAGCCAAGCCATCGTGGCTTGATTTAACCCAAATTTCTTCAACCTTAGCCAGCTCTTTGTCGCCCAGCGCATCTTCGTTTAATTGTGTTAAACGCGCCGTTTTACCACGCTTAATTAATGCTACATCTGCTGGACGTTGGGTATCTGCAAGTGTGAATGCAACTTCACCATCTTCGCTCACATCAAAGTCACCACCTGAATATGGGCGACCAAAGGCGACACTCCCAATCTCTGAGGTAATCACCTTATGTTTACCACTACGCGGCTGGTAAGCTAGATGAGTTTTACCTTCACTATCGTAGCTAAAATAAAGACCTCTGCCGCTATCATCCCATTTAATGCTTTCGACACTACGGTCTAAATCAGCAGTGAGTACTGAGGTTTTACCTGATTTTAAATCAAGTAAATAAATGTCGTTATTTTCATAGTTAGTTTTTTTGTCGTCGTAGCCTGTGTATGCAAGGTAACGACCATTTGGCGAGACTTTAGGGCGTGAATCTGGGCCTTTACGGTCTGTTATTTGGGTAATTGAACGATCCGCTAAGCTAAGTTTATAGATTTCAGATTCAGTTGGGTGTAATTCATTGTCTTCATAGCGATTAGCCGAAAAATAAAACGCATCGCCTTGTTCGTTAAAGCTAATAGCACCACCATGATCAAAATCACCAGAACTCAATTGACGTGCATTGCCGCCCGTTGCACTGATGATAAAAAAGTGACGATAACCTTTTTCAGAGTAGCCACCGCCATCGGCACGGTAATAGGTATCGTCAATATATTTAGCTGGCTCTGCCCACTTAGCGCCTTCTGGCTTGCCCGGTAAAGACACTGGGCTTGCTGATTTTGCTGGCACAAACTGACTAAACACTAATTGTTTACCATCTGGCGTCCAAGTTAATCCGCCAGGGCTTTGCGTTAAGTTACTAATTTTTGCTACGTTACCGGTTTTTAACCATTTTACATAGATTTGGCTGCTA
Source organism: Pseudoalteromonas sp. S2721 (assembly GCF_005887425.1). Classification (NCBI taxonomy): domain Bacteria; kingdom Pseudomonadati; phylum Pseudomonadota; class Gammaproteobacteria; order Alteromonadales; family Pseudoalteromonadaceae; genus Pseudoalteromonas; species Pseudoalteromonas sp. S2721. Next base: position 1,041 of record NZ_PNCZ01000014.1, on the reverse strand, counting down.
CCATCTCGGGTAGAAATAAGCGCTAAACGAGTTTCATCTGGTGACAATACCGGAGAGTAATCCATATGCACGCCAGATGTTAGCGGTAGCATGGTTTTACCATCTGGGTTTACTGACCAAATATTACTGACTTTACGGTCGCTTTTGATATCCATGCGATTACGCACAAAGTAAATTGTATCGCCATTTTTTGTCATTTCTATTTGGTTGGCGTATTCAAGATCAAAAACATTTTCAAGTTGAAAGGTATTGCTAGCTCCTGCATGGCTGTAAAAGCTGGCTGCTGCAAGCAGTGCTAAAGACGTTTTAAACTTCATTTTATTTCCTTGTTAGTGAGCAGAAATTAGGGCGTGTTAACCTGTTATAAAGTAACAACCATCAGAAATATAGTCCATTGCGATGAATGGAGAAATCAATAGACAGATGGTCATTTCCCTTTTATGTTGAGTACAGACACTTTTAAACGTAAGGAGCACACAATGATAGGTTACATCATGTTAGGCACTAACAACCTAGCTAAAGCAGTAAAGTATTACGATGAATTGTTCGCCACTCTAAACGCCGAGCGCTTTTTAGAAACTGACCGCTTTGTGGCATGGAGCACAGGCCAAGATAAGCCCGGTTTTGCGGTTACCAAACCTTATAACGATGAAAAAGCCACAGTAGGTAACGGCACTATGATTGCTCTGGCAGTCGACACCCCAGCCCAAGTAGATGCCTTTTATAAAAAAGCCATAGAACTAGGTGGCACAGATGAAGGTGCCCCCGGCCCACGCGAAATGCCCGGCTTTTATGCGGGATACTTTAGAGACTTAGACGGTAACAAACTTAATGTGTTTTGTTTTACGCATGGGTGAGGGGAGTGAGCGAGGGAAAGTGAGCTGTAAGCTTTCAGCCGTCAGCTATCAGATTGATGATCTGACCCCGATAAAGTAGACACAGGGTTTAATTAATTTGTTCGTACTGCACGGGACTTTTATACCCTAGGGTGCCATGCCTTCTTACTGAGTTGTAGTATTTTTCAATATAAAAATACGTTTG